>NZ_JBEOXU010000032.1:0-55127 GCF_040296725.1 Streptomyces sp. NPDC002044 | reverse complement strand
GCGAATGGTGCGGTTCATGCAGAACCTTCCTCGATGCGGCACGTATCGAGGAATCCCCGAAGGGAGATTCGCGAGAACGAGCCGAATGAAATACGGGGCAGAGCCGTGCCGCGAAGAACGGGCCGGTCTGCGTGGTGTGCGTGCCGCGCTGCGCATCGCGATGCCGGGTGACCGGCGGACGGTGCGCGGGGCAGGGGGCCGGGGCGGCGCGTGGTGAACGCTGCCGCCCGGCCGGACGTAGAAGCGGGCCGGCTGCCGAGGGCACGCCGTCACCCGCCGCCCGTGCGGGCCGGTGGGAACCGGCGGGGCATGGGGAGGGGAAATGCAACGAGCTGGGGCCCGCACCCCAAGGTGCGGGCCCCAGCTGCGTGTACGCGTCAGCGTCAGGCGGGAACGATGTTCTCGGCCTGCGGGCCCTTCTGGCCCTGCGTGACGTCGAAGGTAACCTTCTGGCCTTCCTGAAGCTCACGGAAGCCAGAGGAGGCGATGTTCGAGTAGTGAGCGAAGACGTCAGCGCCGCCGCCCTCCTGCTCGATGAAGCCGAAGCCCTTTTCCGCGTTGAACCACTTCACGGTGCCAGATGCCATATGAATTCTCCTTTGGGGCAGTGCCCGGAATCGCACTGTGCGATTGCCGGAGTCGCCGCGATGATTGCCCCGACCGGAAATAACACCGGCTAAATAAAAAGTGCGCCCGCCGGAAAAATCCGGTGAGAGCACTTGTAAGTTTTTGGGAACCACAACTGCAACTGAGATCACAGTAGCACAGGGGGGTCGGGCGGCCGGGGAGACTTCGCCTCACCGGCCGGTCGTGCCGGGGAATATTCCGGGAGCTCCTTCGAAATTCTGTATCTGCAAGAATAGATATCCGTGCTCCGAAGTCATATGAACGGCGCCGCTGGACTCAGGAAACCCCGGGGCGCCGGTGCATCCGCTCGTTCAGCCGGAGGGCCTCCTCGAGCTGGTCCTCCAGCACGATGATCCGGCAGGCCGCGTCCACCGGGGTGCCGCCGTCGACGAGCTCCCGGGCCCGGGCCGCGATGCGCAACTGGTAGCGGGAGTAACGGCGGTGGCCGCCGGAGGAGCGGAGCGGGGTGATCAGGCGGGCCTCGCCGATGGAGCGGAGGAAGGCGGGGGTGGTGCCGAGCATCTCCGCCGCCCGGCCCATCGTGTAGGCGGGGTAGTCGTCGTCGTCCAGGCTGTCGGCGATCGGGGACTTCTCAGAGGTCACACAAGAGACGCTAACGCCGATGAGCAGGCATGTCTACTCTGACCAGCACAGCTTTTCTCCCCGATGCGCATCCGGAGTTCTTGCCCGGCTGGATTGCTTTTCTCCGCGGGGCCTTCCCGAATTCACGCTCCGGGCGGCCGGTCCGGGGCGCACGGTGAGCTGACGGACCCGGCGGAGCCGATTGCGGCGGTCCGTTCGAAGGGTGTGTACTCCCGGAGGAACGCCGGGCGATCGTGGGGGATTCGACATGCGTGTGGTGCTCGCCGAGGACCAGTTCTTGCTGCGCGAGGGGCTGACCCGGCTCCTGGAGCCGCACGGGTTCGAGGTCGTCGCCGCAGTCGGCACCGGCCCCGAGCTGATCGAGGCGCTCGCCGTGCACGAGCCGGACGTCGCCCTGGTCGACATCCGGATGCCGCCCACCCACACCGACGAGGGGCTGCGGGCCGTCCTCGACGCCCGGCGCCGGCGCCCCGGGCAGCCGGCGGTGCTGCTCTCGCAGTACGTCGAGCAGCTCTACGCGCAGGAACTGCTGGCCGACGGCGCCGGAGGGGTCGGCTACCTGCTGAAGGACCGGGTGTTCGAGAGTTCCTCGTTCGTCGGGGCCCTGCGTCAGGTCGCCGCGGGCGGCACGGTCATGGACCCGGACGTGGTGTCGCG
Source organism: Streptomyces sp. NPDC002044 (assembly GCF_040296725.1). Classification (NCBI taxonomy): domain Bacteria; kingdom Bacillati; phylum Actinomycetota; class Actinomycetes; order Kitasatosporales; family Streptomycetaceae; genus Streptomyces; species Streptomyces sp. NPDC002044. Next base: position 53,240 of record NZ_JBEOXU010000032.1, on the reverse strand, counting down.
GATGATGAGCCGCAACGCCCAGGACCGGCAGGTGTCCCGTCTCACCGACCGGGAGCGCGAGGTCCTCGGGTACATGGCGGAGGGCCGGTCCAACGCGGCCGTCGCCGCCGCCCTGGTCATCACGGAGAAGGCGGTGGCCAACCACATCAACAACATCCTGGCCAAGCTGGACCTGCCGCCGTCGAAGGACGACAACCGCCGGGTCATGGCCGTACTGACGTACCTGAACCGGAGCTGACCCCCCCCTTACGGGCGGGGCCGGCTCCGGCGGGGTGCGCGGGTCCCGCGGCTCAGCGGGCCGGGGTGGGGGCGGCGGGCGCGTCCCGCAGGATCCCGCACGCGATCTCGAAGGCGGCCGTGGTGGGGCCGCCCGGGGGGCTGGTGACGGCGAGGACGCCGTCGAAGGCGGCCAGCCGGCGTTCGACCCCGGCCAGCCCGGTGCCGTTCGAAGTGTCGGCGCCGCCGACACCGTCGTCGTGGACGGCGACGCGCAGGCCCTCGTCGGAGTACCGGACGTCGACGGTGACCTCGGAGGCGCCCGAGTGCTTGGCCGCGTTGCCGAGGAGTTCGGCGACGGCGAAGTACGCGGCGGACTCCACCGGGGCGGGCAGCCGGCCGGGGACCGCACCGGTGACGTGGACCCGCAGGGGGAGCTCCAGGCCGAGGGTGCGGACGGCGTCGACCAGGCCGCGGTCGGCGAGGAGCGGGGGGTGCACCCCGTGCACCAGGTCGCGCAGCTCGCGCAGGGCCTTGACGGAGTTCTCCTTGGCCTCGGCGAGGAGGGCGCGCACGGCCTCCGGGTTCCGCTCGACCAGCGATTCGGCGGCGGAGAGGGTCATCCCCAGAGCCACCAGGCGTACCTGGGCGCCGTCGTGGAGGTCGCGCTCGATCCGGCGCAGCTCGGTGGCCTGGTGGTCCATGGCGTCGGAACGGGAGTGGGCGAGGTGCTCGACGCGGCTGCTCAGCGCGGCCCGGGTGGAGCCCAGCATCAGCCGTACCCAGCGGCCGTGCAGCGGCAGCGTCAGGCGGGGCAGCAGGGTGAGTCCGGCCGCGATCTCCACGAAGCCGAGGGCCGCCGCCAGGCTCGCCGTGGTCGCGCTGTCGACGGGGATGAAGGTGAACCAGACGCTGTCCCAGGACGCGGGCAGGTCGTCCCACAGGAAGGGCAGGCTCAGGCCCCACAGCCCGCCGAGGACGGCGGCCGCGGGAAGCAGCGCCGGCAGCAGTCCGACGATCGGGTTGACCAGGGTCCAGAGCAGGTCCCGCCAGGTGGCGGCGTCCCCGAGCATCCGGTGGGCCCGCTTCCACACCGGGCCCGGGTCGCCCGCCGGCCCGGCGGCGTACGAGGACTCGACGCGGACCCCGGACCAGCGTCCGGCCAGGGCGCGCTGGGTCCGGGCCTGCCGGCGGACCGCGTTCAACGCGCCCGGCAGGAGCGGGAGTCCGACTCCGACGCAGGAGAGGCAGACGACGAGGGACAGCCACAGGAGCAGCAGCGTCTCGTAGAGCGCCAGTCCCCCCAGGGCCACGCCCCGCAGCACCATGGCCGCCGGTCCGCCGAGTTCCCGGCCTGGTGCGCCGATCCCGTTCACGTGCTCACTCATGTCCCGCCCCGTTCCGTGCCGACCGCTGTTTCGGTGTGGTTCCAGCATGGCGAGCGGAGCGGGGGAACTCAGGGGTGCTAGTACCCCTCTATGGGGCGGGTGTGGGGCTGGGAGCGGGCGTGGGGGCGGGGCCGGTGGGGAGGGAGAGGCCCGCGTAGATCTGGTTCAGCACGGTGGGCAGCAGGGCCTGGGCGGTGGTCCGCCCGTCCGGCGACCGGGTCAGGTTCGTCCAGATGACGAGGGTCACGTCGTTGTCCGGGTCGTGGCCGATGAACGAGTTGAAGCCGGGGAGTTCGCCTCCGTGGTAGTACATCGCGGCGTCGGGGGCGAAGCGCTGGTAGGCGATCCCGTACCCGTACTTCTGTCCGTCGGGCGCGGCCGGGTTCTCGGCCTGCGGGCTGCCGAGCCACCGCTTCTGGGACCCCGCGTCCAGGACCTCGCCCCTCACCAGGGCCCGGATCCACGCGGCCATGTCGTCGGCGGTGGAGACGGCGTTGCCGGCGCCGAAGGCGTAGGAGGGGTTCTGCCGGGTGTAGTCCACGGGCGCGAGCTGCCCCGACCGGGCCTGGGCCGTCATCGTGGCGGGGTAGGGCCGGTCGACCAGGGCGTAGGCCGTACCGCCGTACATGTAGCCGTGGGAGTACGGGGCGGGCAGGGACAGTTCGTCGGCGGCGGGGAGCGAGGTCCCCTTCAGTGCGAGCGGGGCGAACAGCCGGTCCTGGAACTGGCGGGCCAGGGAGCCGCCGCCAGCCTTCTCGGCGATCAGGCCCAGCAGCACGTAGTTGGTATTGCTGTACTCGTAGGAGGCGCCGGGCGCGAAGTTCGGCGGGTGCCGGAACGCGATGTCCAGCATCTGGCGGGGTGTCACGGCCTTCCCGGGATCGGCGTCCAGCGCAGCGGAGAGCTCGGGGGCGTCGGTGTAGTTGTAGAGCCCGCTGCGCATCTTCAGCAGCTGGGCGACGGTGATCCGGTCACCGTCCGGCACCCCGTCGACGTACGCGGACACCGGGTCGCCCAGCCGGAGCCTGCCGTCCTGGGCGAGCAGGGTGACGAGCGCCGCCGTCATGGTCTTGGTGTTGGAGGCGACCCGGAAGTGGTCGGCCGTGGTGGGCTGTTGGGACGCGCCGCGTTCGGTGGTGCCGACGGTCGCCTTGTAGGTCCCCTGGGGCGTACGCAGCAGGACCATCGCGCCGGGAACCAAGAGCTGCTCCGCCGCCTTCTGCACGGCGGACTGGAAGGCGGCCGGATCGACCGGCCTGAGGGCCGACGGGGTGGGGGCGGGGGCGGAGGTGCCCGCCGTCGCCGCGGGCGCGGACGGCGCGCCGGAGAGTGCCGCGGCGCTCGCCCCGGGGGGCAGGGCGCAGAGCGCGACCAGCAGCGCCGCGCACGGTGCGACCAGGGCGGCGCGGGGGGTGCGGGGGGTGTGGGCGGCGCGGGGTCCGGCGTGCGGGGGCCGGGTGGGGGTGCCCGTACGCGGCGGGCGGTCCGGGGCCGGGTCCGGGGGGTCCTCGGCTCGGGGGACCTTTGCGCCCGCGTCGGCTCGGGGAGCTCTCATACCCGCATCACAGCCTCGTGCCCCGCGCTCGGCGATCCGGCACCGCGGCCGGGGGGCGGGCGGCGGGCCGGAGCTTCCTCCACGGACAATCCACCCTATTTCACATCATTCGATCCGGCGAGAGGCCGGTGGCGACGGCCCCTCGCCGGACTCAGCCCACCGCTTTCGCGATGAGCGCGCCGATCCGCGCCTCGTCGGCGGCGGTCAGCTCCGTGAGGGCGTAGGAGGTCGGCCACAGGGTGCCCTCGTCGAGCCGCGCCAGGTCGCTGAAGCCGAGGGTGGCGTACCTCGTCTTGAACTTCTGAGCGCTCTGGAAGAAGCAGACGACCTTGCCGTGGTCGGCGTACGCGGGCATGCCGTACCAGAGCTTCGGGGAGAGGTCCGGCGCGCTCGCCTTGACGAGGGCGTGGAGCCGCTCGGCGAGGACGCGGTCCGCCTCCGGCATCTCGGCGATCTTCGCGAGGACCTCGTCCTCCGGGTCGGCCCTGGCCGCGCGCGGGCCGCGGCGCGCGGCCGCCTTCAGCTCCTTGGCGCGCTCCTTCATCGCGTCGCGCTCCTCCTCGGAGAAGCCGTCGTACTGTTCGCCGGCCGCGCCGGAGCGGCCGGCGGACGCCTTCTTGTCCGTCATCGCGGACTTCCCTTCGCAACGGGGGTGGTGGTCGGTCCGGGCGGGGGCGGGTCCGCCGGTGTCCCGTGGTTCCTGACCGGTCGGGTCACCTGCTTCGCCACGCACGAGGGGATTCCCTCCACCCCGCCCGCGGCCCGGCTCCGGTAGACGCTGGGCGGCATGCCGACGAGCTCGCTGAAGCGGGTGCTGAAGGTGCCCAGGGACGAGCAGCCGACCTCGAAGCAGACCTCGGTGACGCTGAGGTCGCCCCGGCGCAGCAGCGCCATCGCGCGCTCGATGCGCCGCGTCATGAGGTACGAGTACGGGGACTCGCCGTACGCCTGGCGGAACTGCCGGCTGAGGTGTCCGGCCGACATGTTCGCGCCGCGGGCGAGGGCCTCGACGTCCAGCGGCTGCGCGTACTCCCGGTCGATCCGGTCGCGTACGCGGCGCAGTCGCGCGAGGTCGCTCAGGCGCTGCGCCGCGGTCAGTGCGCTCATCCACGCAGGATGGCACATGGGGGGACTCCTCCGGTGGTGTGCGGCGGCCGCCGGACGGTTCAGCGGATCTCCTGGATGCGGATCAGGTTGCCCGCGGGGTCGCGGAACGCGCAGTCGCGGAGGCCGTACGGCTGCTCGGTCGGCTCCTGGACCACCTCGGCGTCCGCCGCCTGCACCTTCTCGAAGGTGGCGTCGAGGTCCGGGGTGGCCAGCAGGATCCAGCCGTAGGTGCCCTTGGCCATCATCTCGGTGATGGTCCGGCGCTCGTCGTCCGTGATCCCGGGGTCGGCGGCCGGCGGCGCGAGCAGGATCGACGTGCCGGGCTGTCCTGCGGGGCCGACGGTGATCCAGCGCATCGTGCCCTGTCCGACGTCGCTGCGTACCTCGAAGCCGAGGGCGTCGCGGTAGAACGCCAGGGCGGTCTCCGGGTCGTCGTGCGGGAGGAAGGTCGCGTGAATGGTGAGGTCCATGGCCCTCACGCTAGTCCCGCCCGATGAGGGCCGCTTCTCGATTCCTGACCGGTCCCGGGCCGGGGGCGCGGGGCGCTCGGCGGTGGTGAAGAGGCGGTCCGGGGGGTGGGGCGAAGGGGGCGTCCCGGGCGTTTCGGATCTGGCCGGTCGCGCGCCGAACAGACCGCGACCAGCCGGATTCCGGCGTCCGGGCCCCCGGGCGGCCCGATTGGCCGAAACCCCGCTACTGGCGGGTACTCCGGTCTGCGGTTTTGTGAACGGAATGTGTCGCCGGCGCCGCCAAGTTGGCCGGAACGGCGCGGAAAGGCTTGCCTTCGTGGCGCTCGGGCGCGGCTGGTCTCCCGGTCGGCGGATTCCTTGAGCGGGACTGGAGATCATGGGCCCGACGCAGGTCAGAGCCGGTTCGAGGGCCGAATCGCGGCCGTTTGTAAAGCTATTGACAGTCCCCGATCCCCTTGCGATGTTTTGCTCGCCGCGCCGCTCGATCGAGCCGTCGGCGAGGGGGCCGGGGAGGCGAAGTGGGCGCAGTGGGGGCTGTTGACGGACCGCGGGAAGACCGCCCGCGGGGCACGGACAGCACGACGACCCTCGTGGTCGTCGGTGCCAATCCGACCGTCGCCTGGGAGGCCGCGACCCTGCCCGGCGAGGTGATCCACGTACAGCTGCCCGGCGCGCCCGCGCTCGGCCCCGAGGACCGGGTCCTGACCGCCGACTTCCTGGACCCCGCCGCCTTCCGCTCGTTCGCCGAAGCGGTCCTGCGGCCGCTGGCCCCCACCGCCGTCGTCTCCCTCACCGAACTCGGCCTGGAGCCGGCCGCGCTGGCCGCCCGCCGGCTCGGCGCCGCCGGCGTCGACCCCGCCGTCGTACGGGCCACCCGCGACAAGCTGGAGATGCGGCGCGTCCTGGAGCGCCGGGCCCCGCACCTGAACCCGGCCTTCGCGGCGGGCGACGACCCGGAGTCGGTGGCGCGGCTGTTCGCCGCCTACGGGCGGGCGGTGGCCAAGCCGGTCGACGGGGTCGGCAGCACCGCCATCGCCCTGGTGGAGGGCGCGGACGCGCTGCCCGCCGACCGCCGCACGGCGGGGACCCTGCTCGAACAGTTCGCCGAGGGGCGCGAGTTCAGCGTGGAGGCGCTTTCGGCGGGCGGTCGGCACACGGTCCTCGGCATCGCCGAGAAGGGCACCGCGGGCGGGTTCGTCGAGGTCAGCCACATGATGCCGCCGCCCTCCCTGGACCCGCGCCGGCAGGAGCTGGTGGCCCAAGCGGTCGGCGAGCTGCTGGACGCCCTCGGCCTGACCGACGGGCCCAGCCACACCGAGGTCATGGTCGACGGTGACAAGATCGTCGTCATCGAGACCCACACCCGGCTCGGCGGCGACGGCATCGCCGACCTGGTCCGCCTCACCACCGGGGTCGAATGGCGGCGCGCCGCCCTCGGCTGGGCGGTCGGCGCGGGAATCACCCGGGGCCCCGCCGCCGCGGCCGCGGCCGCCACCGTCTTCCTCACCGCCCCGCCGGGACGGGTCACGGCCGTCGGGCCGCCGCCCCGCCTCGCACACGGGGACGTGCACGCCTGGGACCTCACCGTCCTGCCCGGTGACACGGTCCACCCGCTGCGCTCCTCCTCGGACCGCCTCGGCATGGCCGTCCTGACCGCCGCGGGCACCGACGCCTGCGCGGCGGCCGTCGCGGAACTGATCGCCCGTCCGGTGGTCACCACCGCCCCCGGCCCGGCCGTCTGACGGCCCCGGGCCCTCGCACCGTACCGCCCCGCCCGGCCCGCTCTTTTCGCTCTCTTCGACGCCACCATCACCACACGGGGGACACATGTCTGTCCAGAACGATCCTATTTCCTACGATTTCCACGGTGATGCTCCGTTCTCGATGCCCTTCAAGGACATCAAGCCCGAGGAGATCCACATCTACCTCGACCTCGACACCAAGGTCGGGAAGAACACCTGCGGTCAGAAATGCACCCACTGTTGGTTCGTCAACTACGAGAAGGTCTACGACAAGTCCTTCGCCATGGAGGAGGGCCCCCGGATCCTGGAGGGCCTCCAGTCGCACGGCTACCACGTCTACCCCCGCTACGTGGACAGCTTCGCCTACGACGGCGAGTTCATGCGGATCTACGGACCGGCCAACAACCGTGAGTTCCGCCAGGAGTCCGACCACAAGCCCACCGAGACGATGGAGAAGGGCGACGCCTGGACCAGCGGCCGCCCGCTGCTCGCCGACAACTCCACCGAGCTGCTCGACCTGGCCTCGGAGAACGGCTACGGCACCATCTCGATCACCTACCACGGCGTGATCGACGAGAACCTCCAGGTCACCGACCACAAGACGTACCCGATCAAGGGCGTGTTCTCCGGCGCGGACACCGAGGAGGTGCTGCGCCGCATCGCCGCCTACAACGAGGGCGTCGACCCCGAGAACGCCTTCCGCGTCAACATCGGCGTCACCGTCGGCCGCCACAACCACGGCCGCACCTCCCTGGAGCGCTACGCCCACTACTTCAACCAGCTGGGCGTGGCCACCGTCCGGTTCAACAACTTCACCGACCACGGCGGCCGCCACCCCGAACTGCGCCTGTCCCGCGAGGAGACCGAGCAGGCGTACCGCGACTTCAAGTGGATCCACGAGTCGGTCCCGCTCGGCTTCCAGCTCGGCGTCAGCGAGGACTTCGGCACCTTCGGCATCAAGGCCATGGGCTTCCCGGCCCACGTCGGCTGGTGCCGGGCCGGCCGCCAGCTGTTCGCCGCCATCCCGGCGCGGGAGGAGGTCCTCTCCGACGGTCCCGAGGGCCGCCGCGAGAAGATCGGCGACGTCGTCGGCTGCGTCAACACCTTCGAACCGCACCTGGGGATCCTGGTCCGCACGGTCACCGCCGGCGAGCCCGACGGGTCGGGCGGGACGGGCGAGCGCCACACGTACGACGTGGAGTTCGACCACGACGAGATCGAGGCGTTCACCGCCAAGCGGCTCTCCGGCACCTACAAGGACGGCTGCTTCGCCACCGAGCTGTCCGAGGAGCTCGGCCTGATCTCCCGCGTCCCCGAGCGGCGCCGCCTGCCGCTCCTCGTCAACTCCCCGTCCTGACCCCGAGAGGAACCCCGCCGCGATGCGCCACGTCCTCGTCTTCGCCAAGACGCCCTACGCCAAGACCCCGTACGACCGGTGGCTGGCCGGCTCGGGGACCGTCCCGGTCATCGTGACCGCCGCCGAGTACGCGGCGGGCTATTCCCACCTCCCGCACGTGCACGCCTTCCCCGCGTACGACACGAACCAGCTGGTCGAGAAGACCGCGCTGCGCCTGGCCCGCGAGTTCGCGGTCGAGGCGGTCTTCGCCCGCGCCGAGGCCGACATCGTGCGGGCCGCCCAGCTGCGCGAGCTGCTCGGCCTGCCGGGCCAGCACACCGCGAGCGCGGTCGCCTTCCGCGACAAGGTGGTCATGAAGGACCAGCTCGCGGGCGGGCCCGTCGACGTACCCGCCTACCGGCGGCTCGACTCGGCGTACACGGCGCTGGCCTTCGTCGCCGAACACGGCTATCCGGTCGTGGTCAAGCCGGTGTCGGAGTCGGGCTCGCTGGGCGCGGCGATCATCCGCGACGAGGCGGACCTCGACGCCTGCCTGGCCAGCCCGTGGCGGGGCACCAGCGAGATCGAGGCGTTCGTGCCCGGCCAGATGTACCACGTGGACGGGCTGGTGGCGGGCGGCGAAGTCGTCTTCGTCCACCCCTTCCGCTACCTCAACGACTGCCTGTCCTTCCGGGACGACGACTGGGTGGCCAACCTCCCGCTCACCCCGCAGGACCCCTCGTACGACCGGCTGGTCAAGGCGGCGCGGGCGGTGCTCGCCGAGCTGCCGACGCCGCCGCAGACGGCCTTCCACGCCGAGTTCTGGATCACGCCCGACGACCGGCTGGTGTTCTGCGAGATCGCCAGCCGCACCGGCGGCGGCATGATCAGCGCGATGGTCCGGCACGCTTTCGGGATCGACCTGGACAAGGAGTGGCTGTACGCGGAGTGCGGCCTGCCGTCCACCCTCGGCGCCCCCGCGTACCGGCCGGCCGGGGCGCTGTGCATCCCGCCGCGGAACGGGGTGCTGGAGCGGCTGCCGACGGACGGGAGCGGCCCGGGTGCCGGGGCGGACGCCGGTGCCGGAGACGGTTCCGGCGCCGAACTGCCGGACTGCGTACGGGAGGTGACGCTGACCGGGGCGGCCGGCCAGGAGTTCCACGGCGGCGTCAAGTCCGGCCTGTTCCTGGCCGGCTACGTGGTCGACGGGGACACGGAGGAGGATGTGGCAGCCAATCTCGAACGCGTGGCGGGCTGGTTCTCCGACAACACCCGGTGGCGGCCCGCCGATTCCTCCGGAGGTACCGCATGAGCGCGACGACACCCCCCGACACCGCCGCCGGGCCGGCCGGCCCGTTCACCGGCCCGCTCGTCGGGACCGAGTGGCTCGCCGCACGGCTCGGGGAGGGCGTCGTCCTCTTCGACGCCTCCGTCGGCGCCCACCGCGGCGCCGCCGCGCGGCTCCCCGGGGCCCGGCCCTTCGACCTCGACGGGGACCTGTCGGACCACACCGCGGCGGCGCCGCACACCATGCCCGGCGCGGAGGCGTTCACCGAGGCCGTGCGCGCGCTCGGCCTGCACGACACCGACACGGTCGTCGTCTACGACGCGCAGGGCGTGTACTCCAGCGCCCGCGCCTGGTGGATGCTGCGCGCCATGGGCTTCGACCGGGTCGCCGTCCTCGACGGCGGCCTGCCCGCCTGGACCGCCGCCGGCCACCCGGTCGAGGCGGTGCCCGCCGCGTACGACGGGCCGCGCGGCACCTTCACCGCCCGGCCCCGGCCGGGCCTGGTCGTGGACGCCGACACCGTCGCGGCCGCCCTCGCCGACCCGGCCGCCGCCGTCCTCGACGCGCGGACCGCCGGGCGGTACGCGGGCACCGCGCCCGAGCCGCGCGAGGGCCTGCGCGGCGGCCACATGCCCGGCGCCGCCAGCCTCCCGTTCGGGGACCTCCAGCGCGACGGCGGCCTGATGCGGCCGGTACCCGAACTGCGTACGGCGTTCGAGGCGGCGGCCGGGGAGCGCCGGCGGCTGTACGTCAGCTGCGGCTCCGGGGTCACCGCCTGCGTCCTCGCGCTCGGGGCGACGCTGGCCGGCTACCGCGACCTCGCCGTGTACGACGGCTCGTGGAGCGAGTGGGGCCTGCCCTCGGACCGCCCGGTCGTCACCGGCGCGGCCGTCGGCACGGCCCCCGTCGCACCGGGCGGTGGTGCGGCCGGCGGGGCCGCGGGCGGGGGCGGCTCGCCGTGACCGCGGGAGGGAGCGGTGCCGGACCCACCGCGAAGTGGCGGATCTTCACCGGCCTGCCCGCCGGCCTCAAGGCCCTGATCGGCCTGTCCTTCGTCGTCGCCCTCGGCAGCTACATGGTCACCCCGTTCATCGGGGTGCTCATGGTCGAGGCCGTCGGCATGGACATCCGGGTCGCCGGGGTCCTGGTGGCCGTGGCCACCTTCATCCAGTTCGGCGGCAGCATCCTCGGCGGCGCGGTCGTGGACCGGCTCGGGCTCAAGCGGACCATGGTGGGCGCGCTCGCCCTGCGCACGGCCGGGCTGGTCCTGCTCGGGCTGGCCGTGAAGGTGCCCTGGGCCGCGTACCCGGCCGTCGTCCTCGTCGCGGCCGGACCGGCGCTGTACCTCCCGGCGAACAAGGCGTACATCGTCACCAGCGTCTCCGACGAACTGCGCCCGCTCTTCCTCGGGGTGAGCAGCGCCGCCCTCAACGCCGGCATGGGGCTGGGCCCGCTGCTCGCCGCGCTGCTGATCGACGCGGACCCGGTCGTGCTGCTGATCGGCCTCGCCGCCCTGTTCGCGCTGATCACCGCGGCCCACCAGGCCGCCCTGAAACCGGTCGCGCGCCGGCCGGCGGCCCCGGTGGCCGGCCCGGGGACGGAGGCGGCCGGCGCCGGGGCGCGGACCGGGAAGCGGGCGGCGCTGCGCGGCGCGCTGCGCCCGGTCCTCTTCACCGGTCTCGCCTTCTACCTGTTCTTCTTCTTCCAGAGCTTCATGGGCCTGTACGCGGTCGGGGTGTCCGACATCCGGCTCCTCGGCTGGGTGATGCTGCTCAACTGCGCCATGGTCGTGGTGCTCCAGCCGGTGCTCGCCGACCGCATCGCGCGTGCCGACTACCGCCGGCTGGTGGTCGTCTCGTTCGCCCTGATGGCGCTCGGCACGGCGGCCATGGCCCTGGGCGGCACCCCGGCCCTGCTGGGCGGCACGGCCCTCTTCACCCTCGGCGAGGTCTTCCTCTTCCTGCGGTGCGACCTGGAACTCGTCGACCGCGTGCCGGACAGTCCCGCCTTCGCCTTCGGCGTGCAGCGGCTGACCGCCGGTATCGGCGGACTCCTCGCGGGCGTCGTCGGCGGATTCGTCTTCGCCCACTACGAGGCCGCCGGCGACCTGGGCGGGTTCTGGCTGGTGGTGGCGGCGCAGTGCGCGGGCGCGGCCCTGCTCGCCCTGCTGCTGGGCGGCCGTCGCCGGGCCGCCGCCGCCGGACCGCCGCTGCCCGAGGCGTCGTCGGCCGGACGGGCGGTGGTCCGGTGAACGGGCCCGCCCGCTCGGGGGAGGCGCTGCCCGAGTCCGTCCCCACGCGGGAGACGCGGTTCGTGCACGCCGCCTCCGATCCGCGCCGGCAGGGCGGTTACGTCAACCCGCCCGTGCACCGCGCCTCCACCGTCCTCTACCAGGACACCGCCGAGATGGACGCCTCCCAGGCGGACCCGCTCAAGCGCGGCCCCCAGGTCTACGGCCGCTTCGGCACCCCCACCGGCCGCGCCTTCGAGGAGGCGCTGACCGAGCTGGAGGGCGGCCACGCGGCGGTGGCCACCTGCTCCGGCCTCGCGGCGATCACCACGGCGATCCTCGCGTACGTCCGCTCCGGCGACCACATCCTCGTCAGCGACTCCGTCTACCTGCCGACCCGCACGTTCTGCGCCTCGCTCGCGGTGCTGGGCGTGGAGACCGAGTACTACGACCCGGCCGCGGGCGGCGCCGCGATCGAGGGGCTGATCCGCCCCGCGACCCGGCTGCTCTACCTGGAGTCCCCGGGCTCCACCACCTTCGAGGTGCAGGACGTACCGGCGCTCACCGCCGTCTGCCGGGCCCGCGGGGTGGCCACCGTCGCGGACAACACCTGGGCCACGCCCGCCTTCTGCCGCCCGATGGCGCTTGGCGCGGGAGTGGACGTGGTGGTGCACTCCGCGACGAAGTACCTGACGGGTCACGCGGACAGCATCCTCGGCGCGATCGTCTGCACGCGGGAGAGCTACCCGGTCATCCGCGGCGCGGCGATCCGGCTCGGCCAGTGCGCGAGCGCCGACGACGTCTACCTCGGCCTGCGCGGGCTGCGCACGCTCGGCGTACGGATGAGCTGGCACCAGGACCAGGGGCTGGAGCTGGCCCGCTGGACCGCGAAGCAGGAGGGCGTGGCGGCGGTCCTGCACCCGGGACTGCCCGAGGACCCCGGCCACGGCCTGTGGCGGCGGGACTTCAGCGGGGCGGCGGGGCTGTTCGGGGTGGAACTGGAGCCGCGGTTCGGCAAGCCGGACGTGGACGCGATGCTCGACCGGCTGCGGGTCTTCGGCCTGGGCCACAGCTACGGCGGCTACGAGAGCCTGGTCGTGCCGGCCGACCCGGTCTCCCACCGCCTGCCGGGCACCTGGGCGGGGCGCGGTCCGCTGATCCGGGTGCACGTCGGCTTCGAGGGCCTGGACGACCTGAAGCAGGACCTGACGGCGGGCTTCGAAACCCTGCTGGGCGGCGGCCGCCCGGCGCCGTGATCCGGCCGGCGGCCAGGACACCACCCGACCGGCCGCCACGGCGCCGTCACGCGACCGGCCGTCAGGAGGCCGTACCGGGACCGGCCCCGCCGCCGCGACGAGCCCGCCCCGGCGTCAGTCGACCGGCCGCAGGGACCGCTCGGAGCGCAGGCCCGCCCAGGCCGCGGTGGCGGCCACGGCGGCGGCGAGCGCGAGGCCCCCGGTCAGGGGTGGGGGATCGGGCGGCGGCGGGCGGTCCAGGCGGTGCGTTCGGTGCGGACCGCGAGGTCCTCGCGGCGCAGGAGGCTGCCGGGGCCGCCGGTGTCGAGCAGCCGGTCCAGGGAGGCGAGGTCCTCGGCGGCCAGGACGGGAGCGGCGGTGTCGCGCAGGCGCCTCAGGCCGCTGAGGGCGTAGCGGCCGACCGCCTCGACGCGGGAGCCGTCGACGTTGACGGTGATCGTGCGCCGGCCCTCGACGCTGAACCCGGCGGCGACCAGCGCGGGCCCCCAGTCGGCGCCGCGGTGCGGTACGTGCTCGGCGTGCCGGCCGGCGAGGGCGGCGTGGCAGCGCTCCTCCAGGCCGGGCCGGTCCTCCGGGGCGTCGCCGGGCAGGAAGCGCGGGAAGCCGGCCAGCTCGACGACGGCGAACAGGCCGCCGGGCGCGAGCAGTTCACGGACCATGCGCAAGGTGCGGCCGGGGTCCGCCATGTGGTGCAGCGAGGCCGACGCCCAGACGAGCTCGGGCCGGCCGAGGCCCGGCCAGTCCGCGTCGAGATCGGCCTCTACGGTGCGCACCCGGTCGGCGAGGCCGAGCTCCAGGGCCCGCTCCCGCAGCCGGCGCAGATGGACGGCGGACGCGTCGACGGCGGTCACCTGCGCCTCGGGGAAGCGGGCCAGCAGGGCGAAGGTGCCGGCGCCGGTCCCGCACCCGAGGTCCACGATGTGGCGCGGGCCCCCGGCGGCGACGGGGAGCCAGGCGGTGAGGGAGGCGGTGTGCCCGGCGAGTACGTCCGCGTCCAGGTCGAGGATCTCCGCCTGGTCGTCGGAGCCGGGGGTGTGCCGGGCGGCGGGGTGGTGCGCGCCGCCGTGGGCCGCGTGGGGAGGGGAGTGGGTCATGCCGCCACGCTAGGAGCACGGTGCCCGGGCGGCACCATGGTTCCCGGGGTGCGCAAGACGAAGGCCCGCCGCGCTGCCGTACGCGCAAGGCCGGGCTTCCGCGGGGCCCGGTGTGGTGCGGGGTGTCAGGTGCCGTCGGCGCTCTGGTGGCCGCGGCGGGCGTCGCGGTCGAAGACGCCCAGGATCTCGCAGGGCCCGCCCTCGGCGCCGATCGCGTGCGGCAGCATCGTGGGGAACTCCACCGCCTGGTTCGTCTCCACGCGCAGGCGCCGGTTGCCCAGCAGCAGGACCGCGGTGCCGGACAGCACGACGAGCCATTCGCGGCCCGGGTGGGCCCGCATGCGCGCGGGGTTGTCGGGCGGCGGGTTCGTCATCCGCTGGCGCACGACGCTCATGCCGGGTTCCGCCTTCATGGACCAGCGCATCAGCCCGCGGGCCGCGTCGATCACCGGGTTGGTGACGACGTCGTCGGCGGCGGTCTCGACGAGCTGGTCCAGGGAGGTGTCCAGGGCCCGGGCGAGGACGACGAGCTGGTCCAGGGCCAGACGGCGCCCGCCGTTCTCGATGCGGCTGAGCGTGGACTGGCTGAGGTGGGCGCGGGAGGCCAGTTCCGCCAGGGACCAGCCCTGCGCCACGCGCAGGGCCCGGATCCGCTTCCGGACCAGCCCGTCCAGTCCGTCCGGCCCGTCCAGTCCGCTCGGCCGGTCCAGTCCGCTCGGCCCGTCCTGTCCGCCCCGCTCGCCCCGCCCGCCCGGTCCGCCGTTGTCTTGCGTCACGGGCAACAGCGTATGCCGTCACCGCACGGCGCCGACCGGCGCCGGAGTTCCCGTGCCGCGCGCCGCGGCCCGCCGCCGGAGCCAGGACGCCACCAGGACGACGGCGGCCGCGGCTCCGTACGCGAGGGTGGCGGGCACCGCCCCGTGGCCGACGGCCGGCCCGAGGACGTAGACGGCGGCGCCGGCCAGGGCCACGCCCAGCCATTCCCCGCGTCCGTCCAGGGCCACGAGCGCGACCAGCAGCAGGGCGTACCAGGAGTAGCCGGGCGTGAGGAGGAGGAAGGCCCAGCCGGTGACCAGGAGGGCGCCGCTCCACGGGCGCCGCGGGTCCCCGCGCCACATCACGTACAGGCACACGCCCGCGACGACGGCGACCAGCACGGGGAACGCCCAGGCCTCGGGGAGGACCAGGCGCAGGAGCGCGTAGCGCGACCCGGCCGAGGCGTCGTCGTAGCCCTCCTCCTCCACGTACCCGCCGAGGTAGCCGAAGACCGAGCCCCGCGAGAGCAGGACGTACGGGAGGTAGGCCAGTACGGCGAAGGCCGCGGCGGGCAGCAGCACGGCCGCCGCGTCGCGGACGCGGCGGACCCCGGACAGGGCGCCGGGGAGGACGACGGCGGGCATCAGCTTCGTGGCGACGGCGGCGCCGATCAGCAGGCCGCCCGCCGCCCGCCGGCCCAGGGCCCGGGAGGCCACGAGGCCGAGTCCGACGACCGCCAGGAGCACGCCCAGGACGTCGACGTGCGCGTTGTTGACGGCCTCGACGGCGACGGCCGGGCACCACGCCCAGAAGGCGGCCTTGCGCGGGTCGTCGCCCCGCCGCCGCAGGATCAGCAGGAGCGCTCCGGTCACGCCGAGGGAGACCAGGCCGGCCGCGGCCTGGAGCGGCTTGTGCCGGGCGCCGGCGGGTGAGAGCCGGTCGACGGCCAGGAAGTACGCCTCGGCGACGGGCGGGTAGAGGGTGGGGACGGCGGGCCGGTTGATGCGGGTGCAGTGGGGGCGCGCGCCGCCGGTGTCCGGGACCGGCGCGAGGTCCGGCACGGGCGCGAGGTCCGGTCCGGCGCAGGCGGCGCCCGTGGGGAACAGCCAGGTGTCGCGCAGCCGCGCCACCGCCGGGTCCTGCGGAGGGTGGTCGTACGGGGAGACGCCCGCGGACTGGACCCGGCCGTCCCAGGCGTAGCGGTAGGAGTCGGTGCTCGTCCGCGGCGGCGCCACCAGCCCGGTCACCGTGACGGCGACGGCCCCGGCCACGACCAGCGGCGTGACGTACCGCGCCGGGACCCGGCGCAGCGCCGCCAGGGCCGCCGCGAACAGCGCCCAGCACACCGCGTACCACCGGAACAGGCCGCCGGGATCGGTGAAGAGGCCGTCGTACCGGATGGTCAGGACGAGGGCGGCGGTGAGGGCGGCGAGGACGGCGGAGGCGAGGACGGTGCGCGGGTTCACCTGCGGAAGCGTTCCACCACGGGGCGCCCCCGAAGGGCCCGACGCCCGGGCCGTCCGCGTTTCGTAAGGTGTCGCGGACCCCCTCGGGCACCTGGCCGGGGGTGTGATGGAGGCATGCGCCCCACACTGCCCCCCGGCCCGCCGGTCACCTTCACCGCGCGGCTCCACGACGCCCGTACCGCGACCACGATCGGCCGCTGGCTGGGGCTCGCCTTCGCCGTCTGCTTCGCGACCGGTGTGCTGAGCCACGTCCTCCAGCATCCGCCGGGATGGCTGGCGGACCGGCTGCCGAGTCGTCCCTACTGGGGCTACCGGCTGACCCAGGGGCTGCACGTGGCCTCCGGGACCGCGGCGGTCCCGCTGCTGCTCGCGAAGCTGTGGGCGGTCTACCCGCGGCTGTTCGCCTGGCCCCCGGTGCGCTCGGCGACGCACGCGCTGGAGCGCCTGTCGGTGGCGGTGCTGGTCGCGGCCGCGCTGTTCCAGCTGTTCACCGGGCTGCTGAACACCTTCCAGTGGTACCCGTGGCCCTTCAGCTTCGTACCGGTGCACTACGCGGTCGCCTGGGTCGTGACGGGCGCCCTGCTGCTGCACGTCGCCGTGCAGTGGCCGAGGATCCGGGACCACTTCACCCCGGACTCCCCCGGAACCCTGGCGCTGCCCGCGGCCGACGGCCCGAACCGGCGCCAGCTCCTCTACGGCGTCGCCGCCGCGGTGGGAGCGGTCACGCTGACGACCGTCGGACAGTCGGTGACCGCGCTCGGCCGCCTGGACCTGTTCGCCCCGCGCAGCCCCGCCCACGGCGTGCAGGGGCTGCCCGTGAACCGTACGGCCGCCGCGGCGCGCGTGACCCGGGCCTCGCTGGCCGGCTGGCGGCTGACCGTGGACGGGCCCCGGCCGTACGCCCTGACGCTGGACGAACTGCGTGCCATGCCGCAGCACGAGGTGACGCTGCCCATCGCGTGCGTCGAGGGCTGGAGCAAGTCCGCCCGGTGGACCGGGGTACGCGTACGGGACCTGCTGGAGCGGGCGGGCGGCGGCCCGGGCGCACGGGCCCGGGTGGTCTCCCTGGAAGCGGCCGGCGCCTACCGGGTGATGGACATGGGCCGCCTGTACGCGCAGGACCCGCTCACGCTCCTGGCCCTGCGCCTCAACGGCGAGACGCTGTCCCTGGACCACGGCTACCCGGCGCGGATCATCGCCCCGAACCGGCCGGGCGTGCTCCAGACCAAGTGGGTCGCCCGGCTGGAGGCCGTGTGATGACGCTGCGACGCGCGGCGGGCGCCTGCGGGCTGCTCCTCATGGCCTGGGGGGCCTGGCTGCTGGTCCGCCAGCCCGAACCGTGGCGTATCGCCCTCTGGCTCGCGGGCGCGGTCGCCGTGCACGACGGACTCGTCGCACCCCTCGTGTTCGCGGTCGGGGCCCTGGCCGCGGCGGCGGGCCTGCGCCTGCGCGGGGTCCCGCGGGCGGCCCTGATCGTCGCGGGCTCCCTGACCGCCGTCGCCCTGCCCCCGCTGCTGCGCCCCGGCGCCGCCGCCAACCCGACCGTGCTGCCGCTGGACTACCTGCGCAACTGGCTGCTGACGATGGCGGCCATCGCCGTCCTGACGCTCCTGTACCTGGGAGCGCGGGCCGTGCGGCGCCGGGCCGGGAGGTCAGCGCCGCAGGTGGACGAAGTGCCGCCCCGCCGCCTGCCATGACCCGTACGGGGCCCAGCCCGCGTCCGCCGCCGCGACGGACAGGGCCCGGGCCCCGAGCCGGGACCACCAGAAGGACGCCCCGCGGCCGCCGTTGCCGTCGTCGACGTACACCTCGACGCGCTCGTCGACGTCGGCCTCGGCCACCTCGACGAGCAGGGAGCCGCCGGAGGCGGTCAGTTCCGAGGTGCGGCGCAACAGCGCGGCGGGGTCGCCGCCGATGCCGATGTTGCCGTCGATGAGCAGGACCGTGCCCCAACGGCCCTCCCGGGGCAGCGGGTCGAACACCGACCGGCACAGCGCGCTGCCGCCCGCCCGCACGGTCCGGGCCACCGCCTCGGGGGTGACGTCCACGCCGAGGGCCTTGTGCCCGAGCCCGGCCAGGGCGGCGACCAGCCGGCCCGGCCCGCAGCCGATGTCGAGGACCGGGCCGGCGCAGCGGCTCAGGACGGTGCCGTCCGCCGCGTCGGGTGCGGCGCACCAGCGCTCGACGTCCAGCGGCAGCAGCCAGCCGTCGCGGCGGCGCAGGTACAGCGGCCCCCGCCCGGTGCGCAGGGCGTCGGCGTACGGGTCGGCCTGCCAGGTGCGGGTGGGCGGACCGGCGAGCCGGGCCGTCACCGGGTCACCGCGCACAGGCCGCAGTGCAGGGCGGCGAAGCGGGTCCGCGGGGCCGCGGCGGCGACCCGTTGCGCGTCGGCCGGGGTGTCCACGTCGCACAGCTCGGGCAGGTCGCGCACCACCAGCCCCGCGTCGGTCAGCCGCGCCCGCTGCACCGCGCCCGTCTCCGGTACGGACATGGGGACGCCGAGCAGCAGCGCCGGGTCGGGGGCGGCCAGGCCCAGCGCCCAGAACCCGCCGTCGTCGGCGGGCCCGAACCAGGCGTCCGCCCCGGTGAAGTCGAGCCCGGGCGCGAGGAGGCCGGGCGTGACCTGCGGGGTGTCCATGCCGATCAGCAGGGCCGGCCCCTGTGCCAGGGCGAAGGCCGCCGCCAGCCGGACGTCCAGGGCGCCCGCGCACTGCGGGACGACCTCGATGCCGTCCGGGACCCATGGCCCCGGCCGCCCGTCCAGGACCAGGACACGGCGCCGGGCCGGGGTGGCCAGGACCGCCGCGAGGGTGTCCTCCAGTGCGGCGCGGGCCAGCCCGGCGGCCTGCCGCGGGGTGAACACCGTGGTCAGGCGGGTTTTGACGCGGCCCGGCACGGGGGCCTTGGCGATGACGAGGAGGGTGCTCACGCGGAAGCCCTCCCGGCCGGCGCGACGGCGGCGCCCGGCGGTTCGGCCAGGACGCGGCGCATGTCCCGTACGGCGTGCCAGGTGCCCCGCCAGGTCCCGGTGACCTTGGACTTTCCCGAGCGGGGCAGGTAGGGGACGTCCGTCTCGGCGACCCGCCAGCCCGCGTCGGCGGCCCGTACGACCATTTCGAGCGGATAGCCGCTGCGCCGGTCGGTCAGCTCCAGACCGAGCAGCGCCTCGCGGCGCGCGACCCGCATCGGACCGAGGTCGTGCAGCCGCAGCCCGGTCCGGCGCCGCAGCATGCGGGCCAGGGCGAGGTTCCCGGCCCGGGCGTGCGCGGGCCACGCGCCCCGCCCGCGCGGGCGGCGCCGGCCGAGGAGCAGGTCCGCCTCACCGGCCGCGACCCGCTCGGCCATCGGGGCGAGCAGACCGGGGTCCATGGAGGCGTCGCAGTCGCAGAAGCAGACCAGCTCGGCGCGCGCGGCGAGCAGTCCGGCGTGGCAGGCGGCCCCGAAACCGCGCCGGGACTCGTGCACCACGGTGGCACCGAGGCGGCGGGCGATGTCGGCCGAGCCGTCGGTGGAGCCGTTGTCGACGACGATGGCCCGCCAGGTGGCCGGCACCCGCGCCAGCACCCAGGGCAGGGCCTCGGCCTCGTCGAGGCACGGCAGTACGAGGTCCGCGCGGGGCGGACGACAAACAGAAGAGGTCACCCTCCACACGGTAGGAACCGCAGGGCGGGGAAAGGGGCTCGGAGACCTTACGAAACGCGGACGCTGTCGGAGACCGCCGCGGCGGACCGGGCGAGAACGGCGGGATTCCGCGGGACCGATGAGTTTCCAGGTGATCCGCGGTCGGAGAACATGACGGGGCGCGGCACCGCTCGCGGGCCCCGGCCGCGCACCGACCGATCGCCGGGACACAGGCACGAGACACCGAGGAACCACGATGCGTACCCTGATCAGCACCGCCTTCATCTCCCTCGACGGCGTCATGGAGGCCCCGGGCGGCGAGCCCGGCTACCGGAACTCCGGGTGGACCTTCAAGGACGTCGAGTTCCTCCCCGAGGCGTTCGACATCAAGGGCCGGGAGCAGAGCGAGGCCACCGCGATGCTGCTGGGCCGGACCAGCTACGAGGCGTTCAGCCCGGTGTGGCCGGACATGGCGGACTTCGCCGGCTACAAGGTGATGCCGAAGTACGTCGTCTCCACGACGCTCACCGAGGGTGAACTCGTACCGGGCTGGGGCGAGACCACGATCCTGCGCTCGCTCGACGACGTCGCCGCGCTGAAGGAGACCGAGGGCGGCCCGGTCATCGTCCACGGCAGCGCCGCCCTGAACCGGAGCCTCTCGGACGCGGGCCTGATCGACCGGTACCACCTGCTCGTCTTCCCGCTCCTGCTCGGCGCGGGCACGCGCCTGTTCAGCGCCACGGACAGGGACACCCAGAAGCTGCGGCTCGTCGAGCACGAGGCGTACGCCAACGGTTTGCAGAAGAACGTCTTCGACGTCATCCGCTGACCGGGGGGCGTCCCCCGGCCCGGCCCTGCCCGGCCACCGGCCCGGCTGAGCCCGGCTGAGCCCGGCTCAGCCCGCGGCAGCCGCCGACGTGCGCTGGCCGGCTCGCGCGAACCCGGCCATCCCCTCACCGAACCCCACCTGCGGACGCCAGCCCAGCTCGCGGCGCAGCCGGGCGGAGTCGGCGGTGACGTGCCGTACGTCACCGAGGCGGAACTCGCCCGTGACCACCGGGGCCGGCCCGCCGTACGCCGCGGCCAGCGCGGCCGCCATCTCGCCGACCGTGTGCGGATCCCCGCTGCCCGTGTTGTACGCGGTCAGCGTCCCGGGGGCCAGGCCGCCGACGGCCCCCAGGGCCACCGCGTTCGCCGCGGCCACGTCGCCGACGTGGACGAAGTCCCGCCGCTGCGCGCCGTCCTCGAAGACCCGCGGTGCCTCGCCCCGGGCCAGCGCGGACCGGAAGAAGGAGGCCACCCCGGCGTACGGGGTGTCGCGCGGCATGCCCGGCCCGTACACGTTGTGGTAGCGCAGCGACACGGCGCGGCCTTCCACGCAGCGGGCCCAGGACGCGGCGAGGTGCTCCTGGGCCAGCTTCGTCGTCGCGTACACGTTCCGCGGATCCGTCGGCGCGTCCTCGCCGACCAGGCCCGGCGCGAGCGCGGCCCCGCAGTCGGGACAGCGGGGCTCGAACCGGCCCGCCGCGAGGTCCTCGGCCCGGCGCGGCCCGGGGCGCACCGTCCCGTGCCGCCCGCAGGTGTACCGGCCCTCCCCGTAGACCACCATCGACCCGGCGAGCACCAGCTCCCCCACCCCGGCGGCGGCCATCTCCGCCAGCAGCACCGCGGTCCCGAGGTCGTTGCACCCGACGTAGGCGGGGGCGTCCGCGAAGTCCTTCCCCAGGCCGACCATGGCCGCCTGGTGGCACACCGCGTCCACCCCGCGCAGTGCGGACCGGACGGCGCCGGCGTCCCGTACGTCCGCGCGCAGGAACTCCGCGTCCGGCGGGGCCGGCGGGTCCGGGTGGGCGGCGGGCAGCAGGGCGTCGAGGACGACGGGCTCGTGCCCAAGTGCCGTGAGGGCGTGGACGATGTGGGAGCCGATGAACCCGGCTCCTCCGGTGACGAGTACGCGCATGCCGGGGACGGTACGCACGGCTCCCGTGCGAAGGCGGTTCCCACGCGCGGACGTAAGACTTCCGTCAGGAGGGCGCCCTCTTCCGTCCGGTCAGCCCCTTCCGTCCTGCCCGTCCTGCCCGTCCTGTCCGTCCTCGGTCCACGGGCGGAGCTTCTCCGGGTTGCGGACCGCCCAGATGCGGGTGATGCGGCCGCCGGCGAGGCTGAACGCGGCCACGGTCACGGTGACGCCGGCGTGCTGGGCGACCAGGCCGGGCCGGCCGTTGACCGTCCGTTCCAGGAGGGTCAGTCCGGGGGCCTTGGCGGCGATGTGGACCAGGTACCGCGCGATGGCCCCGCTGCCTTCGACCGGGCGCAGGACGGTGCCGACCAGGCCGCCGCCGTCGGCGGTCATCGTGGCCCCGGGGTCGAGGAGGCCGACGAGTGCCTTGATGTCCTGGGCCTCCCACGCCTCCTTGAAGTCCCGTACGAGACCGGCCTGTCCGGCCGACGGAACCACCGGGGTGTGCGCGGCGCGCATGCGACGGCGGGCCGAGGACGCCAGTTGCCGGCAGGCCGCGGGGGTCCGGCCGACGATCGCGGCGATGTCGGCGAAGGGATAGCGGAAGACGTCGTGCAGGATGAACGCCACGCGTTCGGCCGGTGTCATCGACTCCAGAACGACGAGGAAGGCCATGTTCACCGACTCGTCCAGGGTGATCCGGTCGGCGGGGTCAGCCGACGCGGCGCCGCCACCCGCCCGTCCGCTGATCCACTCCGTGCGGTCCGGCAGCGGCTCGGGTATCCACGCGCCGACGTACCGCTCGCGCCGGGCCCGCGCCGAGCCGAGCACGTCCAGGCAGATGCGGCCGGCCACCGTCGTCAGCCAGGCACCGGGCGATTCGACGGCCTCCCGGCGCTGCGGCGACATCGCGTACCAGCGGGTGTAGGTCTCCTGCACGGCGTCCTCGGCCTCGGCCAGGGAACCGAGCAGCCGGTAGGCGAGATTGATCAGCTGGCGCCGCTCGTCGACGATCGTGCTCAGGCCCGGTTCGAGCCCGTCGTGCCCTGCCTCGGATGGAGTCCTCATGGTCCTGTCCGCTCCCTGGTTCTTCTCGTCCGCTTCGGCTCTCGCTACTCCGACGAAACACCTCACCGGATGGTGAGGTCCACGCGGCGCCTCACATTTCGCGGGCCCACGTCGTCGGACCGGCGAGACGGTGACCGTCCACAGCGACGGTCCACCGTGACGATCCACCGCCGCGAGGCAGAACAGGGGGCCGCGCCATGGCCACGCAGACGACGGCAGTACCGGGCCGGTTCACGTTCCTCCAGGCGGCGATAGCCCTGCAGACCGCCGCCCTCTTCTTCCAGGCGGCCACCGCCGGACTGCTGCTGTCCTCGTCGTACGGCGCGACCCTGCACGACGTCGGCTCGCGCGTGATGTACGGCGCCTCGATGCTGTACGTACTCGTCGCGGTCCTGGCATGGCGGCCGGGCGGCGGCCCGGCCCGCCCCGCCCTGTACGCGACCGGTTTCCTCGTCCTGGCTTCGGCGCAGGTGGTGCTGGGCATCGCGCACGTACCGTCGCTCCACGTCCCCCTGGGCATCCTGATGTTCGGCCTGAGCGTGCTGGATCTGGGCCGGGTGCTGTCCACCGCGCGCTCGGCGGGGCGCCCCGCCGAGCGGCCGTGACCGTCCGGTGCGCTCACACCGTCGGCGCGGCGGGCGCCTGCGGCCGTACGGGGCTCGGCGCCTGCGGGCGTACGACGCGCCGGCGCCGGGTCGGCAGGCCCAGCGTCGGGTGGGCTACGCCCCAGGCGGCGCCCTTGCAGATCAGCTCCTTGTAGAGGGCGGCCACGCGGCCCGTCAGGGCCCGGTCGACCGCGCGGTCGTCGGCGGTGACGAACTGGATCAGCCCCTCCGCGCGGCCGAGGGAGACGCACTGCTGGGCGTAGCGGATGGAGACCCGGGGCACCTCGGTCCCGGCGAGCCGGGCCGCGAGGGCGTCGGCGGCCTGCCAGGCCATGGGGATGCCCGAGGCACACGACATGCGCAGGGGGCCGCCGCCCGGACCGGTCGCCATCGCCGCGTCGCCGACGGCGTACACGTCCGGGTGGGAGACCGAGCGCATCGTGGTGTCGACGACGATCCGGCCGTGGCCGGTGGTCTCCAGGCCGGTGGCCCGGGCGATCGGGTGGACGGCGAAGCCGGTGGTCCAGACGGTGACCTCGGCGGGGAGGGTCCGGCCGCCGGCGGTCGTCACGCCGTCCGCCTCGACGGCGGTGACCTCGGTGTGCTCGTGGACCGTGATGCCGAGCGTGTCCACCACCCTGCGCAGGTGGGCGCGGCCCTTCGCCGAGAGCCAGTCGCCGAGGGCGCCGCGGGCGGCCAGGGCGACGTCGAGGTCCGGGCGGGCCTCGGCGATCTCGGCCGCGGCCTCCAGACCGGTGAGGCCGCCGCCGACGACGACCACGGGCCGGCCGGAGTCCAGGGCGGCCAGGCGCTCGCGGAGGCGGAGGGCGCCGGGCCGGCCGGAGACCTCGTACGCGTGCGCGGCGGCGCCGGGGACACCCCCGTCGTCCCAGCCGCTGCCGAGCGCGTAGACGAGCGTGTCGTACGGGACTTCCTCAAGCCCCCCGGCCCGGGGGCCGTTCGCGGCGGCGACCGTCACCGCCTTGCGGTCCACGTCCACGGCGGTGACCGCTCCGAGCTTCAGTTCCACGCCCGTGCCCGCGAACATCTCGCCGAAGGGACGGGGCCTGAGGTCCTCGCCGGCCGCGAGCTGGTGGAGCCGGACGCGCTCGACGAAGTCGGGCTCGGCGTTGACGAGGGTGAGGGTGACGTCCTCGCGGCGCAGCCGCCTGGCGAGGCGGCCGGCGACGATGGCGCCGGTGTAGCCGGCTCCGAGGACGACGATGCGGTGCTGCATGTCCGTGCTCCTGTCTGGGCGGGGGCCGCCGTGGTCCGGCGTGGTTGCGCCCCTTGAACCGGACAGCCCCCCGATCCCTGACAGGTGCCGGAGGTGACCTGCGTCACGCCGGGGTTCAGAGGGTGTGGAGCGGTGCCTCTCCGCGGTCCGCGGCGGCCCAGTGCCCGGTCGCGCGGACGAGCTTGTCGGGGTTGGCCTGGCTGCGGACCGCGGCGACGCCCTCCGCCGTGACCTCCAGGCAGATGACCCCGACGACCCGGCCGTCCACGACCGCCACGATGGCGGGCCCGCCGTTCGCGGTGGTGGCGTAGATCCCGGCCGCGCCGCCCACATGGGCCCGCTTGGCGGCGCCGGGCTTGAACATGCCCCGCAGGAACGTGGCGACCGCGAGCGCGCCCTCGAACCCCTTCGCGCGGGCCGGCACCTTCCCGCCGCCGTCGCCCACCGCGACGGCGTCCTGGGTGAGCAGCCGCAGGAGCGGTTCGGTCCGGCCACTGGTCGCGGCGGCCAGGAACTCCTCGACGATCCTCCGGGCGGCGCCCTCGTCCACCTCGGCGCGTGCCCTGCGTGCCCTGCCGTCCGCGATGTGCTTCCTGGCCCGGTGGTAGGTCTGCTGACTGGCGGACTCGGTGATCTCCAGGACCTCGGCGATCTCCCGGTGCGGGTAGTCGAAGGCTTCGCGCAGCACGTACACCGCCCGCTCGCCCGGCGACAGGCGCTCCAGCAGGACGAGGACGGCGTACGACACCGAGTCGCGCTGCTCGGCGGTGTCGGCCGGTCCGAGCATCGGGTCCCCGGCGAGCAGCGGCTCGGGCAGCCACTGCCCCACGTACGTCTCGCGCCGGGCGCGCGCCGAAGTGAGCACGTTGAGACACCAGTTGGTGAGCACCTTCGTCAGCCATGCCTCCGGCACCCCGATCCGTCCGACGTCGGCCGCCTGCCAGCGCAGGAACGTCTCCTGCACGGCGTCCTCCGCCTCGCTCGCGGAGCCGAGCAGCCGGTAGGCGATGGCCTCCAGCCGGGGCCTGGCCGCCTCGAACCGGTCCACGTCACTCATGATCAGGGCCATGCCGGCGATCCTAGGGTGTGCCGCACGGAACAGCACCGAACCAGACGAGCAGGTAACCGTATGACGACGATCGTCCGCCTGTGGGAGGACTTCGTACTTCCCGTCGGAGACGCACTCCACTGCGCCGACGGATACTCCTGTGCCGTCGCCCTCGACCCCGGCGCGCCGGGCGGCGTGCGGGTGGGTGCCCCGTTCGACCTGGACGACCTGCTGCGGCGCGACCCGTCGTGGGTGTCCTCGGTCGACGGACTGACCGCGGTGGACCTCGGGAGCGGGGGGCTGCTGTGGGGCGGCGAGGGTTCGCACGGGTCGGAGGGCTTCATCGCACGGCTGACCGCGGACCGTGCCCTCGTCTGGGCGATGTTCTTCGCGGAGTCCAACCCGTTCGACCGCATCCGGCTGTCCCGGAACACCGCCACCGCCACCGCCACCTTCACCTCGACCGCGGGCTACGCGATAACGGTGAACGCGGACGATCCCCGCACCCCACCCCCCGGGCTCCGCCGGCACCCGCGCCCGTGGACGGCGGCCGGCTGCTGCACCGAGACCGTCACCGAGCAAGGAGACAGAGCGAAATGATCGAACGAGTCCGAGCCGTCCTCGTCACCGCGGACGACACGATGCTGGTCATCCGCCGGACCAAGCCCGGAACCCCCGTGTACTGGGTGCTGCCCGGCGGCGGGGTCGAGGAGAGCGACGCGTCCCGGGAGGCCGCTCTCCACCGGGAGATCCACGAGGAGATCGCGGGGAAGGCCGGCATCGTCCGCCTCCTGCACACGATGGAGTCCGACGCTGAACGTCAGCTCTTCTACCTCGCCCGCATCACGACCTGGTCCTTCGAAGACCGCACCGGCCCCGAGTTCAGCGCCGAGGGCCGCGGCGCATACGCGCTGGAGGAGATCCCGCTGACCGTGGAAGCCCTCGACGGCATCAACCTCAAGCCCGAGGAGATCGCCCACGTCCTGCGCGGCGCCATCGGCGCCGGCACGCTCAGGGCCGGGGCCGTGGTCAGGTAGCGCTGCGTCAGCTGGTGTCGTAGGGCTGTCTCGGGCTGTCTCGGGCCGGGTTGTCGGCAGGTCGGGCCCGCCGCTAAATGCCTCGACATCGGGCGCGGCGATCGGGGACGCTTCGCGCGATGACAAGAATCGACGACACGCCGCCCGCGTGGGACGAGCGCACCCAGCTCACCACGTTTCTCGACTACGCACGTGACACCGCCCGCGCCAAGTGCGATGGCGTCTCGGTGGCGAACGCCCGCAAGGCGCTCCTGCCGGGCTCACCGCTGATGACCATGAGCGGACTGATCAACCATCTCCGCTGGGTCGAGTACTACTGGTTCCAGGTGGTCTTCCTCGGCGAGGAAGACCAAGGCCCCTGGACCGAGGAGGACCCCGACCGCGAGATGCGCATCGCCGTCGACTTCCCGCTCACGCAGTTGCTCGACGCATACGCCGAACAGAGCGCCCGATACCGCGAACTGGTCGCCGGGAACAGCCTGGACACCCAGGCCAAGGGAGCCGTCCGCGACGGCCTCCATGTCGACCTGCGCTGGATCCTCCTTCACCTCACCGAGGAGACAGCCCGCCACAACGGCCACCTGGACATCCTGCGCGAGATGCTCGACGGCACGACCGGCGACTAGCTCCGGCGGAGATCACGGGCGAAGCCGGACTGACGACGCCGTCGCCGTTGTGGCCTTCACGCCGGCTCCCCGGTCGCCGCCTCTAGCCCTCGCTTGCTTGTACCAGGTGAGGGTCACGGTGACGCCGCCGACAGCCTTGTCCCGCGCGTACTGCGGCAGTTCGGCGTTGTCGAACTCACCGGTCTCGAAGGCATTGGACGTGACGGAATCAAGTTCCCGGAAGGCGGCAAGGATCCGTGCCTTGGCCGGGTCCTCCCCCGACTTCACCGGCTCGGCCGACGGCTTGGCGGACGCGATGAGGGCCGGTTGTGGTCGCGCCCTTCGCACCCTCTTGGGAGCTGGAGGAACAGCCGGGGTGTCTGACCGCATCCAGCCCTTCCGTTGAAGTGCGCTGGCCTCAGGGAGGTGTCCGCTGTGTCAGACCGGCGCGCGGTCTACCTACCGCGCATCTGGCGGGCCGCTCTGCGGATGGCTTCCGCATACGGGGCATCGAAGGCGCGAGTCTCTGGCGTCAGGTCCTGGAAGGGAACCAGTGCCTCGTGGGAGCTGTCCACTGACTGCATCCAGGCAGACCAGGCATCATGGACATCTTCGTCGGCTACCTGCTCCCCCTTGGCTTTCAGCAGTACGGCGTACATGCGGAACAGGTCGGCGGAGTCCTCAGGAGGCTCAGCTTCCGGGGGGAGACAGGACCGGATCAGGTGGGCGAGCGGATCGAGGTAGGTCACACGGTCAGTGTGCCCACAAGCAGAAGCACATGCGCTGCCACGAACACCAGAGGAACGACGCGTTCGGAGTCCCCGAGCTCGGCGTAGCGCTTGCGCCAGCCGGTGATCGGATCCGTCTTCAGCTCCTCCCACTCGTCAGCGAAGATTTTGACCGGGAGGCGTTCTTCGATCTTGTTGATGCCCTTGAACTTCGCGGTGTTGAGGTCCCGGTAGCTGCGTAACTGCAGCCACCAGGTAGCCGACAGAGTGACGCCGGCGAGAGCCACCGCCACCGGCGCCCACCAGGGAGACTTGGCGAGCTCCGGAAAGCCGAAGCCGACCAATGCCACGAACGTGGTCTGCACCGACAGGAAGAAGGCATTGGCGGTTCCCCGGCGAGCGGAGACGCGGTCGGCCATCTCGACGGCGAGTTTGTAGAGCTCGAGGACCTCTGCCCGCTCGATCGGTTCAGGGGGATTCGTCACCGCCCGCCTCCGACCAGGGTCTTGAGGTTCTCCCAGGTCCACTCGTAGATCTTGTCGCTGGCCTTCGCCGTGGTCGTCTTCTTGCCGGTCTTGCCGCTGTACCCGTTCAGGAGGAAGTAGTCGATCTTCTCCCCCTGGGCGGTGCCGAGTTCGCTGGCCACACCGACGGCCTTGTCCGTGTGCTCACCGCAGATGACGACGACGATGTCCGACGCCCTGATCCTGGCGCGAGCCTTGGCCTTCCAGTCCGGCGAGGCCACCTTGACAGACCAGTCATGGATTTCGAAGGGTGAGTCGGGGTTCTTGGCCTGCCCGATCAGGAGGTCCTTGAGGGCCTTGTCGTAGTCAAAATCTAAACGGACGAACACTCGCTTGGCCACCGGCGTTCCTTACTCCGAATGGATGTACGTGCGCGCATCGTAAGGGTCGGTACTGACAACAGTCATCGGAACGGAGACTCTTCGAAGCGGAACAGGAACCTCCCTGCCGGGCGGCGGCCGTACGGCCGCCGCGCGCAAGTGGCCCGAGGTGTTCTGCGTCAGGCGTTGTCTCGCTGGAGGGGAGATGCTCTGGTCACTGGGCCCAGGGACAGCCTGCCCAGGACCGGTTCCAGTTCACGCCTGACCAGTCGGCGCAACGTCCAGACCATGCGAATCCTCGGCACTACCGGATCGAATCGGTTGAAGGTTGCATTCCAGTTCTCATCGAAAGAGACGATGCCTTTCAACCCCAGCTCCCAGCGCTGACCTTTGGCCCGGGGCAGCGGCGGCGGGAAGGCCGGGAGCTCAGGCAACTGCGGCCACACCCCGGTGTCCTCCTGCGCCGACCGCAGGACGTACCCCTGTGTGACAGCCTTGCCGAAAGCGGCATAGTCGGCCGGGTCGCCATAGACCAGGAGAACCAATCGGGCGGGAGGGATCGTCCGTAGGGCTTCTGTGAACTCCCAGACCGTTCCCGGTCCCGGAGCCGCAGTCATCATCACCACGTGGGCACCCTGGATCATCTCGCTGACGGTGTCCTGCCAGTTGTCGATGGGAAGGTACCCCCGCTTCGCTCCGAGCTGAGGGAGCCGCTCGCCTGGTTGGCCGACTGCGATCACGCGGCCGAGGCCCTTGAACTGCCTGACGAGGAAGTCCTCTTGTGTCAGCCCGGGTATCTCGAATGGAGAGCGGGTGAAGGCACCTGGGGCTTCGGGCACGGGTGAGGCCATCAGTGCGTCGAGACCGAAGGGGCGTAAGTAGAGGACATACGGCTCCCCAGAGAGATTCCCGAAGGAGCCGACGGTTCCGGACCGGTGGCGTCTTCCTCGGATGATGAGGCGAAAGCTGCCATAGAAGAGTGCAGCCCCAGCCACACAGACGGACAGTATGATCAACAGGCGCAGCCAGAGGGAGAGGTGCGCTATGCCTTCATCCGGTTTGTAGATGAGTGACTTCCACAAACCGCCGCCACTGAACATCATGGTCATGCCGATAGGGCCGACTATCCAACCCAGCCCAGTCAAGGTACGCCCTCGGGCCGTGCTCTGTGCCGACCGAGCCGGTAAGCCTTTATCGCACCGCGTCTCCACCCTGTCCCCCGCCCAGTCAGGCTGACGCCTCTCCAGCGAACAGCAAGTGTGAGGGCGGCGTGCGACGAGTGGCAATAGCGCCACCGTTCGCCCGCCACGCGAGCCGCTCGCTCCCGGAGGTCTTGGGCCTCGGGGGCTCCGTTGTACCGCCGCAGGCGGACGCGCGCGTCCTGGAGCGCGGCCTGGACCTTGACGGAGCGGATGCCGTCCGCGCAGTCGAGGGAATCGCGCCAGGTGGCCATGACTCCGTCGACGTCGCCTTGGCGCAGGCGTACGCCGCCGCCTCCGCTCCGCTCGGCTCGGCTCGGCTCGGCCTGGACGCAGCCACCGGAATCTGGTCCGTGCCCGTGCCTGTCATCCGTGGTCGGTCGTCATCCGCAGGGTCAACTGCCCGTCATTACCCCTGAGGTAATCGTTTTCTCTGGCGCCCTCGAAGAATCTTGATCCATCGAAGCGATCAAGCGATCACGAACGGGGAACGACATGAACATGCGGCGGTACACGCGCACCGGAGTGTTCGCGGCGGCCACTCTCCTCGCAGGCCTCACCATCGGTGCCACGCCGGCCACCGCCACCGCCGAGGGCGGCGAGTGCGCCGAGGTCCGCGAGAAGGTAGACCGGCTCGAAGGGCGGATCACCCCGAACGCCTGCGCCTTCATGAAGCGGCAGATCGTCTTCGGCGAGGCCCCCAGCCTCCAGACCTACCTGGACATCTTCGACGAGGAGGCCAGCCTCTGGGAGGCCGGCGGCAAGCCCCAGCGCGGCCACGAAGTGATCGGCGCCTCGATCAGCAACTCGCTCCGCCTTGTGCCGGACCTCCGCTACCGCGGCACGAACGTGGTCGCCGACGGCGCCGTGATGATGTTCGGCCAGCAGAACACGGTCACCCTCAAGGGCCACAAGGTCAGCTACCCGCAGATCGCCCGCAACGTCCTCGGCGATGACGGCAAGACCATCCAGGCCCGCCGCTACTACGACCGCTACGAGCTGTTCCGGGTCTTGCCCGAGTCTCAGCGGCCCCGCCCCCTCTTCGCCGGCATCGCCGACCCGGCCGGCCCCGGCCCGCGCGGAGCGGCCCCCGGCCGGTTCCACGCCCAGGAAATCCCCGCCCGTCTCGCCGCCTGGAACAGCGGGGACGCTGCCGCGCTGGCCGCCCGTACCGGCAACGCCAAGCTGGCCGGACCTGGCCTGGACCGGTCGCTGACCACCCAGAAGGGCAAGACCGCCTACCTGCTGCGGCTGTTCGAGAACGCCGACGTCGAGTTCAAGGCGGGCCAGGTCGCCTTCGGCCGCACCACCACCTACATCGAGTGGCATGGCACGATGACCGCCTCCAACGGCACCGACTCCAAGGGCACTGACATCCCCTTCGGGATCGTCGAGCGCATTGGTCCGAAGGGCGAGTGGGAGCTCTCCTTCGACACCCTGCCGGTGATCGCGGACGCGGACGAGATCCGCGGCCTGTTCAAGGCCCTCGCGAGCTAGGGGCGGCCGTGCACCGGCCGCTCCCCGAGCCGGCCTCCGGCCCGCCGGAACAACGCCGGTTCAGTACGGACGAAGGACGCCGGTGGGGAGACAACGAAGCAGGCCCAGGTCGCTGACCTGGGCCTGCTTCAAAGAGCGGATGACGGTAATCGAACCCGCGCCATAAGCTTGGGGATTCCCGCTCCGTGGAGCGTGATCACGCCTTTGAGCTGCGTGTTTGCAGAGATCGGCGACCGGCGTGCAGACCTCCGATGCCGCGTGGTCGATGCTGATGCCGGTCTTGTGACTGGTCCTGTCGACGGCGCCTTTGGCGTTGTGATGTCAGATGCCGGGTTTGACGACGCGTGGCCGGACGGGGACGCGCCTGGCCGGCATGAGGGAGGCCAGGACCCGACGGTACTAGCCTGTCCCGATGGGACTCGACATCACCGTTCTCATGGTCGACTGGGAGCACCTGGCGCGGATACCGGCGGAGGACAGGGTGACCGTACTGGGCGATGCCACCTGCCCCGACTTCTGCTGCGAGGCGTGCGAAGACGCCGACTACGCCGTGACGGGCGGCTTGGTGTGGCAGCGGCAGGTGTCCTGGTGCGCCGAGTACCGGTTCCACGGAACCACCGGTTCCTACGGCTGGCATCCCCGATTGGGCAATGCCTGGGAGGACGTCCGGACCTCGGTGGCGCCCGAACTGCGCGACGCCCTGGACCACTTCCTGTGCGGTCTGTTCTGGGACGACCCGGACGACCTCACGGGGATGGACCCCACGGCCGCCGAGGAGGAGGAACGGCCCGCCGCGCGCGGCTTCCCCGACGACCCCGCTCCGTGGCGCCCCCGGGTGCTCCTGCTCAGCGCCCCCGACGAGGTGTCGCAGCTGGTCCGCTCCTGGCAGGTGGCCGCGCCCCGGCTCGAGGAACTGCGCGGGCCCTTCGAAGCCGAGGCCGCCGGCTGGGCGGGCCGGCCCGCCGGCTTCGACGCCGCCGCAGCGCTGTTGCGCGAATGGGGCGACGTGGTCAGGGAGGCCGCCGCCCGGCGATGGGGCCTGGTCGGCCTCCCCTTCTAGGCCACCCTGGCCTGAGGCCCATCAGAAGGCGCATCATCCGAGGAGAGGGCGCAACCCGGCCAGCGTGAGCCCTGTTTGCGGATCGGGTTCGACACGGGCCGCGCGAATGACGCAGGGCCCGGCCTCCAGGTCGAATCGGATGGAACGACTGGTCCCGGCACCTGCCAGAACACCTCTGACTCCGCCGCCGACCGCAGGCCGCGCAGGGTCAAGTGGTGCGCAAGTGGTGTGGGACTCCTGATCCGGGCTAGACAACGACGAAGCCCCAGGTCGCTGACCTGGGGCTTCGTAGAAGAGCGGATGACGGGAATCGAACCCGCGCTATAAGCTTGGGAAGCTCATGTTCTACCATTAAACTACATCCGCACAGCGGTCCAGTTGCCTGGATCCGTCTCATTCGTCACTCTACCCCATCGTCGACCCCCGGTGAATTTGCCCCGGGGTCGCTGTCGTGTGTGGCGTACACGGGGGCGTGTGGGGGCGGGAGTTGGGGCGTACCGTGTGAGGGCGGAGCGGCGGCTGGAGTGGGTCGCGAACATCCCTTAATGTGGCGATTCGTCGCAGTGCGCAGCACGGCTCGTTGGGGAAAGGGACTCGATGGAGCACACCGTTGTCCGTTGTGCCGAAGGGCACGTTTTCAGTACCGCCTCGTTTCCGCTGCAGCACCTCGGTGCCGGCCGGATCGGGCCGGGGCGGCTGCTGCGGTGTCCGCGCTGTGCGCGGCTGAGGCAGTCGGTGCCCGTGGGTGGCGGCGTCGCCAAGCGGTAGGCGTAGGGGACGTACGGCCGGGCGCGCGGGCGTCGCTCCGATTGGGGGTGGCCCGCGCGCTCTGCGTATCCTCGGGACGTGCTTCTCTCTGACAAAGACATCCGGGCCGAGATCGACAGCGGACGGGTCCGCATCGACCCGTTCGACGCGTCGATGGTGCAGCCCTCCAGCATCGATGTACGGCTCGACCGGTTCTTCCGGGTCTTCGAGAACCACCGGTACGCCCACATCGACCCCGCCGTCGAGCAGTCCGACCTGACACGGCTGGTCGAGCCCGAGGGCGACGAGGCGTTCATCCTGCACCCGGGCGAGTTCGTGCTGGCCTCCACGTACGAGGTCATCTCGCTGCCCGACGACATCGCCTCCCGCCTGGAGGGCAAGTCCAGCCTGGGCCGCCTCGGGCTGGTGACGCACTCGACCGCCGGGTTCATCGACCCGGGCTTCTCGGGGCACGTGACCCTGGAGCTGTCGAACCTCGCCACCCTGCCGATCAAGCTCTGGCCGGGGATGAAGATCGGGCAGCTGTGCCTGTTCCAGCTCAGCTCGTCCGCGGAGTTCCCGTACGGCAGCGACCGGTACGGGTCCCGGTACCAGGGGCAGCGCGGGCCGACCGCCTCGCGCTCCTTCCAGAACTTCCACCGCACCCAGGTGAGGCACGAGGCATGAGCGAAGTACGCGAGAACCTCAACTACGAGGGGTTCGGGCGCGCCGTCCGCGAGCTGGCGCAGACCATCGCCGACGACGGCTACGAGCCCGACATCATCCTGAGCATCGCGCGCGGCGGGGTGTTCGTCGCCGGCGGGCTGGCGTACGCGCTCGACTGCAAGAACATCCACCTCGTGAACGTGGAGTTCTACACCGGCGTCGGGACCACGCTGGAGATGCCGGTCATGCTGGCGCCCGTGCCCGAGGCGATCGACTTCACGGACAAGAAGGTCCTGATCGCCGACGATGTCGCCGACACCGGCAAGACGCTCAAGCTGGTGCACGACTTCTGCCTGGGGCACGTCGCCGAGGTGCGGTCCGCGGTCGTCTATGAGAAGTCCCACTCCCTCGTGAAGTGCGAGTACGTGTGGAAGAAGACCGACGAGTGGATCAACTTCCCCTGGTCGGTCGAGCCGCCCGTCGTCAAGCGCGAGGGCCAGATCCTCGACGCCTGATCCGGACCGGCAACGGTTTCGTACGGACGAAGGGCCCGCCGCGCAGGTGACTGCGCGGCGGGCCCCTCGTCGTGTTCGGCGGGGTGGTCGCCCCGGTCGGCCGTTACAGCGTGCCGAGCTTGATGATCGACAGCAGTGCGATGAGCTGGATCGCCGACGCGCCCAGGGCCTTCGGCCACGGCAGGTCGTGGGACTTGCTGATCAGCGACGTGAACAGGGCGCCGGCCGCGACCCAGGTGGCCCAGCCGAGGACCTGCACGACCATGTTGTCGCCGCCGAGGAACACGGCGAACAGCAGGCGCGGCGCGTCCGTGATGGACATCACCAGCATCGACAGGCCCACGGTGGGCTGCCAGGAGCCGTCGCCGCCCATCTGGCGGGCCAGGGTGTGCGTCACCGCGCCCAGGATCAGCCCGCAGATCACGAAGGCCGCGCCGGTGCTGAGGACGATCGGGATGGCCGAGCCGAGGGGCGCCTTGATGGCGTCCTCACGGGCGTTGTCGAAGCCGAACACCGCGAGCATCCCGTAGAGGAAGGTCACGGTCAGCGCCGGGCCCCAGACGGCGAAGTCGCGCATCTGGAGGAAGGTCTGCCCGGGGCGGGTCACGATGCCGCGGAGCAGTTCCTTCCACGGCAGCCGCGGGCCGGACGGCGCCGCCGCGGCCGAGCCGGCCTGGTAGGTCGCGCCCTGGCCGTACGGGTCCTCGCCGATGGAGAACGCCCGGGTGTGCCCCGGGTTGTCGTTCCCGTACGCCGGCCCGGGCGCGGGGGCGCCGGGTGAGCCGGGGGCTCCGTGACCGTACGGGGGCCGCCCCTGCGGGTGCTGACCGTACGGGTCGAAGTACTCGGGCTCGCCTTGGTCTCCCGGGGCCTGCGAGGGCCACTGCTGTTGCGGGGGGTAGGGCTGCTGGCCGTACGGCGGCGGCGGTTGCTGCTGACCGTACGGCTGCTGCTGCGGGGGTTGTTGCGGGGTGCGGTTGTTGTCCCGGCCGCGTCCGATCCTGAATCCAGCCACGTGATCGAACGTACCTGGTCCCGCGGGTCCCGGTGGCCGGGCGGCCGGAACACGCGGCCTTTGCGGCTGACCTGTGACATCCCCTAGGGGAACCCCGGGGGGTTCTCCCCACCCCCGCGTGATGTCCGGTGTGGAGTGAAATGGCTCTACCGCGGAACGCGCGACGGCCGGCCCCCGGGTGGGGGACCGGCCGTCGCGGTGGTCGGCTGGGGGCGGTTACTTGCCGCTCTCCGCCGTCTGGGGCTTGCCTTCCGCCTCGGGCTCCTTGGCCTCGGGCTCCGCGGCCTCGGGCTCGGCCTCGGGCTCGGATTCCTTGGCCTGGGGCTCCGGCTTCGCCTCGGCCTCGGGCTCCGGCTTCGGCTCGGCCTCGGGCTCCGGCTTCGCCTCGGCCTCGGGCTCCGGCTTCGGCTCGGCCTCGGCGACCGGTGCCGCTTCTGCCTTCGGCTCTGCCTTCGGCTCTGCCTTCGGCTCGGCCTCGGCAGGAGCCGGGGTGGGCTCCGCCTTCGGCTTGGCCACCGCGGCCGGCTCCGCCTTCGGCGCGGCCGTGACGGCAGCCGTCGTAGCCGTAGCCGTAGCCGCAGGCGCCTCCGCCTTCGCGGCGGGGGCCACCACCGGCTCGGGCTCGACCAGCGGCTCGGGCTCCGGCTCCGCCACCGGCTCCGGGGTCCTCACCGACTCCAGCAGCAGCTGCGCCACGTCCACGACCTGCACGGACTCCTTGGCCTGGCCGTCGTTCTTCTTGCCGTTGACCGAGTCCGTCAGCATCACCAGGCAGAACGGGCACGCGGTCGAGACGATGTCCGGGTTGAGGGACAGGGCCTCGTCGACGCGCTCGTTGTTGATGCGCTTGCCGATCCGCTCCTCCATCCACATCCGCGCGCCACCGGCGCCGCAGCAGAAGCCCCGCTCCTTGTGGCGGTGCATCTCCTGCTGGCGCAGGCCCGGCACGGCCGACATGATCTCGCGCGGCGGCGTGTAGATCTTGTTGTGCCGGCCCAGGTAGCACGGGTCGTGGTACGTGATGAGGCCCTCGACCGGCGTCACCGGCGTCAGCCGGCCCTCGTCGATCAGGTGCTGGAGCAGCTGCGTGTGGTGGATGACCTCGTACTCGCCGCCCAGCTGCGGGTACTCGTTCGCGATGGTGTTGAAGCAGTGCGGGCAGGTCGAGACGATGCGCTTCGCCGACTTCGGCTTCTTCGTCGACGGGTCCTCGTCGTCCTCGCCGAAGGCCATGTTCAGCATGGCCACGTTCTCCTGGCCGAGCTGCTGGAACAGCGGCTCGTTGCCCAGGCGGCGCGGTGAGTCACCCGTGCACTTCTCGTCGCCGCCCATGATCGCGAACTTGACGCCCGCGATGTTCAGCAGCTCCGCGAAGGCCTTCGTCGTCTTCTTGGCCCGGTCCTCCAGCGCGCCCGCGCAGCCGACCCAGTACAGGTAGTCGAACTCCGAGAGGTCCTCCGCGTCCTTCCCGATGATCGGGACCTCGAAGTCGACCTCCTTCGTCCACTCGACGCGCTGCTTCTTGGCCAGGCCCCAGGGGTTGCCCTTCTTCTCCAGGTTCTTGAGCATCGTGCCCGCCTCCGACGGGAACGCGCTCTCGATCATCACCTGGTAGCGCCGCATGTCGACGATGTGGTCGATGTGCTCGATGTCGACCGGGCACTGCTCCACGCACGCGCCGCAGGTCGTGCAGGACCACAGGACGTCCGGGTCGATGACGCCGTTCTCCTCGGCCGTCCCGATCAGCGGGCGCTCGGCCTCGGCGAGGGCGGCCGCGGGGACGTCCTTCAGCTGCTCCGCCGTGGCCTTCTCGTTGCCCTCCATGTCCTTGCCGCCGCCCGCGAGCAGGTACGGGGCCTTGGCGTGCGCGTGGTCGCGCAGCGACATGATCAGGAGCTTCGGGGACAGCGGCTTGCCGGTGTTCCAGGCGGGGCACTGCGACTGGCAGCGGCCGCACTCGGTGCAGGTGGAGAAGTCGAGGATGCCCTTCCAGGAGAACTGCTCGACCTGGGAGACGCCGAAGACGTCGTCCTCGCCCGGGTCCTCGAAGTCGATCTCCTTGCCGCCGCTCGTCATCGGCTTCAGCTCGCCGAGTGCGACCGCGCCGTCGGCGTTCCGCTTGAACCAGATGTTCGGGAAGCCGAGGAAGCGGTGCCAGGCGACACCCATGTTGGTGTTGAGCGAGACGACGATCATCCAGACCAGCGACGTGCCGATCTTGATCATCGCGGTGAAGTAGATGGCGTTCTGCAGGGTGCCGAGCGAGAGTCCCTTGAAGGCCAGCACCAGCGGGTACGACACGAAGTACGCCGGGTCGTACGAGTCCACGTGGTGGATCGCGCCCTCGAGGCCGCGCAGGGCCAGGATCGCCAGGCCGATCGTCAGGATGATGTACTCGACGAAGTACGCCTGCCAGGCCTTCGAGCCGGTGAAGCGGGACTTGCGGCCGGCCCGCGACGGCAGGTTCAGCAGCCGGATCGCGATCAGGACGACGATGCCCACGACCGTCATCAGGCCGATGAACTCGATGTACATCTCGAACGGCAGGAAGCCGCCGATGACCGGCAGCGTCCAGTCGGCCTGGAAGAGCTGGCCGTACGCCTGCGCCAGCGTCGGCGGCAGGGTCAGGAAGCCGATCGCGACGAACCAGTGCGCGAAGCCGACGATGCCCCAGCGGTTCATCCGGCTGTGGCCGAGGAACTCCCGGGCCAGGGTGAGCGTTCGAGCCTTCGGGTCGTCCGTACGGCTGCCCGCGGGTACGGGCTGGCCGAGCTTCACGAACCGGTAGATCTGCGCCACGGCTCGTGCGAGCAGCGCGACGCCGACCACGGTCAGGACCAGCGACACGATGATCGCGGCGAGTTGCATGGAAGGGCTCCTCGGGCGGGGACTTACTAAGCGGTAACTTATTGAGTCAAGGCTTGAGGTTACCCATTCTCCGCGCCGCAATGTAGGCGAGCGTGCGGTGATCTGTGTCGCTCAGGCATACCTGTGCCGGTAGGCCGCGCGAGGGGTCTGAGCGAGGATCGCGAGATCCATCCCCAGCCAATGGCTCTCCACATAGTGCCGGTCGAGCAGGGCCATCTCCTCCCAGGGCAGGTCAGAGCGCGCGCTCACCTGCCACAATCCGGTCATTCCGGGGCGAACGAGCAGCCGGTCGGGCCGGTCCGTACGCGGCTCGGGGCGCGGGCCGACCAGGGACATCTCGCCGCGGAACACGTTGAGGAGCTGCGGGAGCCCGTCGAGGGCGCACCGTTCGACCGCCGCCCCGGCCCGGCCCGCGCCGTCCGTGCGCAGCCGGTACGCCAGGAACGGGCGCCCGGCGAGCCCCGCCGCGGGCTCCCGTACGAGGATCCGCCGGCCGTGCGCGGTCGCGAGCGCGGCGGCGGCCAGGGCGAGCGGCGCCGCGCACAGGGCCAGCAGGATCGCGGCCCCGATGAGGTCGAGCACCCGTTTCGCCGGCGGCCGGACCGGCCGCGGGAGGGGGAGGGCGGCGAGCGTCAGAGGCATGCCGAAACGGTCCCGCACGGCGACGGCGCGCCCGGCACGCCGCGCGGCGGGCGGGGGCCGGACGGGTGCCAGCGCTGAGCCGTTCGGGTGGAACCGCGCCCCCGGCGGCATCCCGCGGGCGTCCCCGGGGCGTCTGCGGGGTGTCCCGTGGATCGCGCGGCGAGCCCGCCGGGAGCCGGTCCCCGGCCCCGCCGCCGCACGCTTCGGCGGGCCGGGCCGGGGTCGGTAGTTGCGCGTAAGGATGGCTTAAAGGTTGAGTCGGCTCGACTCAGCTCTGTTGACGCACGCGCGACGATCATGCATGGTTGAGTCTGTTCCACTCAAGTCAGCTGGAGGAATCGAAATGGCACGTGCGGTCGGCATCGACCTGGGCACCACTAACTCCGTCGTCAGCGTTCTGGAAGGCGGCGAGCCCACCGTCATCACCAACGCCGAGGGCGCCAGGACCACGCCGTCCGTCGTCGCCTTCGCGAAGAACGGCGAGGTGCTCGTCGGCGAGGTCGCGAAGCGCCAGGCGGTCACGAACGTGGACCGGACCATCCGCTCCGTCAAGCGCCACATGGGCACTGACTGGAAGATCAACCTGGATGGCAAGGACTTCAACCCGCAGCAGATGAGCGCCTTCATCCTGCAGAAGCTCAAGCGGGACGCCGAGGCGTACCTGGGTGAGAAGGTCACGGACGCGGTCATCACCGTCCCGGCCTACTTCAACGACTCCGAGCGTCAGGCGACGAAGGAAGCCGGCGAGATCGCGGGCCTGAACGTCCTGCGCATCGTCAACGAGCCGACGGCCGCCGCCCTGGCCTACGGTCTCGACAAGGACGACCAGACCATTCTGGTCTTCGACCTCGGTGGCGGCACCTTCGACGTCTCGCTCCTCGAGATCGGCGACGGCGTCGTCGAGGTGAAGGCGACGAACGGCGACAACCACCTCGGTGGCGACGACTGGGACCAGCGCGTCGTCGACTACCTCGTGAAGCAGTTCCAGAACGGCCACGGCGTCGACCTGGGCAAGGACAAGATGGCGCTCCAGCGCCTGCGCGAGGCCGCCGAGAAGGCGAAGATCGAGCTGTCCTCCTCCACGGAGACCTCGATCAACCTGCCCTACATCACGGCCTCCGCCGAGGGCCCGCTGCACCTGGACGAGAAGCTCACGCGCGCCCAGTTCCAGCAGCTCACCTCGGACCTCCTGGACCGCTGCAAGACCCCGTTCCACAACGTCATCAAGGACGCCGGCATCCAGCTGTCCGAGATCGACCACGTGGTCCTGGTCGGCGGCTCCACCCGCATGCCGGCCGTCGCCGAGCTCGTCAAGGAGCTCACCGGCGGTCAGGACGCCAACAAGGGCGTCAACCCGGACGAGGTCGTCGCCATCGGCGCGACCCTCCAGGCGGGCGTGCTCAAGGGTGAGGTCAAGGACGTCC
Source organism: Streptomyces sp. NPDC002044 (assembly GCF_040296725.1). Taxonomy (NCBI): domain Bacteria; kingdom Bacillati; phylum Actinomycetota; class Actinomycetes; order Kitasatosporales; family Streptomycetaceae; genus Streptomyces; species Streptomyces sp. NPDC002044. Next base: position 12,950 of record NZ_JBEOXU010000032.1, on the reverse strand, counting down.
TGCTCCTCGACGTGACCCCGCTGTCCCTCGGTATCGAAACCAAGGGCGGCATCATGACCAAGCTCATCGAGCGCAACACCACGATCCCGACCAAGCGGTCCGAGATCTTCACGACGGCCGAGGACAACCAGCCGTCCGTGCAGATCCAGGTCTACCAGGGCGAGCGCGAGATCGCGGCGTACAACAAGAAGCTCGGCATGTTCGAGCTGACCGGCCTGCCGCCGGCCCCGCGTGGCGTCCCGCAGATCGAGGTCTCCTTCGACATCGACGCGAACGGCATCATGCACGTCACGGCCAAGGACCTCGGCACGGGCAAGGAGCAGAAGATGACCGTCACCGGCGGCTCTTCGCTCGGCAAGGACGAGGTCGACCGCATGCGCCAGGAGGCGGAGCAGTACGCGGACGAGGACCTGCGCCGCAAGGAGGCCGCCGAGTCCCGCAACCAGGGCGAGCAGCTCGTCTACCAGACGGAGAAGTTCGTCAAGGACAACGAGGACAAGGTCCCGGCCGACGTCCGGACCGAGGTCGAGACGGCCGTCTCCGAGCTCAAGGAGACCCTCAAGGGCGAGGACACCACCGCGATCCGCACCGCGACGGAGAAGCTCGCCGCGGTCAGCCAGAAGCTGGGCCAGGCGATCTACGCCGACGCGCAGGGCGCCCAGGGCGCGGCCGGCGCCGCCGGTGACGCGGGCCAGGCCAAGGCCGACGACGACGTGGTCGACGCCGAGATCGTCGACGACGAGAAGCCGAAGGGTGGCGCTGCCTGATGTCGGAGGAGACCCCGGGATTCGACGAGAAGCCCGAAGTCCCCGCCGACGGCACGCCCGACGAGCCGAAGGCCGCCGACTCCGCCAAGGAGGAGGCGGCGGCCCCGGCCGGGGACGACGCGCAGGCCGCCGGCCAGGAGACGGCGCTGCTGGCGCAGCTGGACCAGGCCCGTACGGCGCTCTCCGAGCGCACCGCGGACCTCCAGCGGCTTCAGGCGGAGTACCAGAACTACCGGCGCCGGGTGGACCGGGACCGGATCACCGTCAAGGAGGTCGCGGTCGCGTCCCTCCTGACCGAACTGCTCCCGACCCTGGACGACGTCGGCCGGGCGCGGGAGCATGGCGAGCTGGTCGGCGGTTTCAAGTCGGTGGCCGAATCGCTTGAGACGGTCGCCGCCAAGATGGGCCTCCAGCAGTTCGGCAAGGAGGGCGAGCCCTTCGACCCGACGATCCACGAGGCCCTCATGCACTCGTACGCGCCGGACGTCACCGAGACGACCTGCGTGGCGGTCCTGCAGCCGGGCTACCGGATCGGCGAGCGTACGATCCGCCCCGCACGGGTCGCGGTGGCCGAGCCCCAGCCGGGCGCGGCCCCCAAGTCCGCGGGCTCCGACTCCGCCGACGCGGAGGGCGAAGCACCGTCGGACAAGGACGCGGATGCCCCCGACAAGGGCTGATGCACCACACGTAGAGGCACGAGAGGAGGGACACCGGGGATGAACACGAAGGACTTCGTCGAGAAGGACTACTACAAGGTCCTCGGTGTCCCGAAGGACGCCACCGAGGCCGAGATCAAGAAGGCGTACCGGAAGCTCGCCCGCGAGTTCCACCCGGACGCCAACAAGGGCGACGCCTCGGCCGAGGAGCGCTTCAAGGAGATCTCCGAGGCGAACGACATCCTCGGTGACCCCAAGAAGCGCAAGGAGTACGACGAGGCCCGCTCCCTGTTCGGCAACGGCGCCCTCTTCGATCGTGGCGGTCGTCCCGGTCCGGGCGGGGGCGGCGGCTCGTTCAACTTCGACCTCGGCGACCTCTTCGGCGGCCAGCAGCCGCAGCAGGGCGGCCCGGGCGGCGGCTTCGGCGGCGGTCTGGGCGACGTCTTCGGCGGCCTGTTCAACCGCGGCGGAGCCGGCGCCGGCGCCGGTACGGGCACCCGTACCCAGCCGCGCCGGGGCCAGGACGTCGAGTCGGAGGTCACCCTCTCCTTCACGGAGGCGGTGGACGGGGCCACGGTCCCGCTCCGGATGTCCTCGCAGGCGCCCTGCAGGGCCTGTTCGGGCACCGGCGACAAGAACGGCACCCCCCGGGTGTGCCCGACCTGTGTCGGCACCGGCCAGGTCTCGCGGGGCAGCGGCGGCGGCTTCTCCCTGACCGACCCGTGCGCGGACTGCAAGGGCCGCGGCCTGATCGCGGAGCACCCCTGCGACATCTGCAAGGGCAGCGGGCGCGCCCGCAGCTCCCGCACCATGCAGGTCCGGATCCCGGCGGGCGTCTCCGACGGCCAGCGGATCCGGCTGCGGGGCAAGGGCGCGCCGGGCGAGCGCGGCGGTCCCGGCGGCGACCTCTACGTCGTCGTGCACGTCGACGCGCACCCGGTGTTCGGTCGCAAGGACGACAACCTGACGGTGACCGTCCCGGTGACCTTCGCCGAGGCCGCCCTGGGCGCCGACATCAAGGTCCCGACCTTGAACGGCCCCTCGGTGACGCTGAAGCTGCCGCCGGGCACGCCGGGCGGCCGCACCATGCGGGCCCGCGGCAAGGGCGCGGTCCGCAAGGACGGCACCCGCGGTGACCTGCTGGTGACGGTCGAGGTGGCCGTCCCCGCGGAGCTGTCGGACGAGGCGCGCGAGGCGTTGGAGAAGTACCGCGAGGCGACCGGGGCGGAGGACCCGCGCTCCGCGCTGTTCGAGTCCGCGAAGGGAGCATGACATGGACGGCCGCCGGAGGAATCCCTATCAACTGACCGACGAGACCCCGGTCTACGTGATCTCGGTGGCCGCCCAGCTCTCGGGTCTGCATCCGCAGACCCTGCGGCAGTACGACCGGCTCGGCCTGGTCTGCCCGGACCGCACGGCGGGCCGCGGCCGGCGCTATTCGGCCCGGGACATCGAACTGCTCCGCACGGTGCAGGCGCTGTCCCAGGACGAGGGCATCAACCTGGCGGGCATCAAGCGGATCATCGAGCTGGAGAACCAGGTCACCGCGCTCCAGCAGCGCGTGGCCGAGCTCGCCTCCGCGGTGGACGGCGCGGCCGCCGCGCTCCAGGCGCGCGAGGCCCAGGTGCACGCCTCGTACCGGCGCGACCTGGTCCCGTACCAGGCCCCGCAGCCGGGCAGCGCCCTGGTGGTGTGGCGCCCGACGCCGAAGCGTCCGCTGGACTGACGTTCGCCGTACGCCGAAGGCCCCGCCCGGGAACGCTCCGGGCGGGGCCTTCGCGTACGCGCGGCGCATCGGCCCTACAGCGTCGGCCCCTACAGCGGCGGCCCCTACAGCGTCGGCCCCTACAGCGGCGGCCGGCCGGCCGGGCCCGAGACGCGGCCGAGGATGCCCGACTGGGCGATCAGGTAGCCCAGCTGGGCGCGGCTGCCGCTGCCCAGGGCGGTGGCCAGCTTGGCGATGTGCGCGCGGCAGGTGCGGACGTTCATGCCGAGGCGGCGGGCGATGGCCTCGTCCACGTGTCCCTCGACGAGGAGCTGGGCGATGGAGCGCTGCACGCCGGAGATCCCGGAGGGCGTCGGGTCGTACGGGATCTGCTCGTTGAGGGGGGTGGCGCGGCGCCACAGCTGCTCGAAGACGCGGACCAGGTAGCGCACGAGTGCCGGGTGGCGCAGTTCCAGGGCGATCTGCTGGTCGTCGCTGGCCGGTATGAAAGCGACCGATTCGTCGCAGATGATCAGCCGCTCGACCAGTTCCTCGAGTGTCCGGATTTCGACCTTGCCACTGGCCATCCGGTCGACGTAGGCCATGGTGCCCCGGCTGTGCCGGACGGTGTGCTGGTACAGGGTGCGCATGCTGACGCCCCGCCGGATGAGCGGCTGGTCGCGCTCGATCGCCTGGTTGAGTATGTTCTCCGAACGCCCGCCGCCCGGCTGGATGGTGAGCATCTCCGCCTGGCACTCGGCGGTGGCGACGTTGAGCGCCGCGTTGATCCTGTTGAATCCCTCCAGCACCGTGATCGCGTGCGTGGGCGCGGGAGTCAGCGCGCTGATGGCCATGAATGGCTCAAACGCTTCGGCGAGCTCGATCGAGGAGCGCCTGCGGTGCAGGATCTCCCGTTCCAGCGGGTGGAGCCGTTGGGCCAGTGCGACCGACGGTGGAACCGGGCGGAGCCAGTTGTCGTCGTCGGGATCAGGGTGCAGCAGCGCGAATTCCAGCAGGCAGGGCACCTGATCGACCTCCTCGCGGGCGATTCGGCCGGAGCTGAGGGCACTTGCGTACAGCTCTGCCCCCAGGTCGCACAGGTCCGTCACCGCATGGGGATGTGTCTGGTTCATGCGCATAATCGGCAAATCTCCCACCCCCAGGGTCCTGCATGTACAGGAACATGATGCATCGCCACGGTGGCAATGGCGTGGCTCGATCAGTCATCGTCTGAGATGCGGGGGAGAGGAATCCATCAAGTGAGGACAACGTCGACCATGTACAAGAAATTGCTTCGCTCGGTGGCTGCCATTGCTCTCTCTACGGCTGCTGCTGTCGGTGGAATCTCGCTCGCGGACAGCGGCTGGGGCAGCGCTCCCGCCGACAGCGGCTGGGGGGCCGGTGTCACCAGTGATGACAGCGGCTGGGGAACACCCGGCAAGAGCGACAGCGGCTGGGGAAGTGTCCGGGCCGACAGCGGCTGGGGACCGTCGTCGCCCAAGGACGACAGCGGCTGGGGCAGCGCGCCGGCCGGCGCGCGGTCCGACAGCGGCTGGGGTGTGGGTGGGAAGTCGTCGGACGCATGACCCCCGACGACCGCGGTTTCCGCCGCGAAATGGCCTCTGCCTACCGTTCCGGCTGGCAGTTCATCGACCTTGCCACCGCGATCCCGTACTCCGGGGACTCGCTGATGGTCACCCTGTTCGGTCAGCCGATCGTCGTCGTGCGCGAGGAGGACGAGGACGTACGTGCCTACCGGTGCCTGCGCCGTCCCAGGGGCGCACCGCAGCCCGTCCGCTGCGAAGTGCGCTACGGAATGGTCTTCGTCAATCTTGATCAGCGCGATCACCAGCTCTTCGAACCCGACATCACCACCGCCACCCCCCGCAGTGCCTGAAGCGATTCCCCCGTCGTTGCAGATCGCTCAGGCGCTACCCCCACACAGCGGCGCCATCGTGGACCTGACCACGATGGCGCCGTTGTGATGTCCGCGTCCAGTGATCGACCGGACAAGTTGAAAGTGGTGCGGCCCGGTTCCGCCCCTGGTGGCGCCGTGCGCCCTCAGGCCCGGCCCATGGCCCGTTGCAGGGTGATCTCCACGACCACGCGGTCGGGGTTGGGCGAGGGGGTCCGCCCGTAGCGCACCGCGTAGCGCGCCACCGCGTCGGCGACCGACGCCTCGTCCGTACGGACCACCGCGCGCCCCTCCAGGGTGGCCCAGCGGCGCCCTTCCATCTGGCAGACCGCGACCCTCGCCCCGCCCGGCTCCGCGGCGGCGGCCATCAGGATGTTGCGGACCTTCCTGCTGTGCCGGTTGCTGATCACCCGGGCCAGGCCGGCCTCCGGGTCGTACGTCACGCCGACCGGCACCACGTGGGGGGAGCCGTCGGGGCGGTGCGTGGTCAGCGTGCAGACGTGCCGTTCCCGCCAGAAGGCGAGGTACTCGGGCGTCGGGTTGAGTACGTCATGGGACATGGCCCGAAGCGTACGTCCACGGCCGGACGCGCCTACGGGTGCCCGCAGGAGTACCGTTCTTCACCTTGAGTGGACTAGACTCAACTTTGCATAAGTCGACTCTGTCATGGTTACCCCTTGGGGGAGAGGAGAAGCGCAGTGGACGCCGAGCTGACCAACAAGAGCCGGGACGCGCTGAACGCGGCCACCAGCCGGGCCGTCAAGGACGGCCATGCCTATCTGACCCCCGCGCACCTGCTGCTGGCCCTGCTCGCCGGCGAGGACAACGAGAACGTCGTCGACCTGCTCGTGGCCACGGACGCCGACCAGGCGGCCGTACGGGCCGCGGCCGAGCGGCTGCTCGCCGCCCTGCCCAGCGTCACCGGCTCCACGGTCGCGCCGCCGCAGCCCACCCGCGAGCTGCTCGCCGTACTGGCCGAGGCCGACGCCCAGGCCGGGAAGCTCGGCGACGACTACCTCTCCACCGAACACCTCCTCATCGGTACGGCCGCCAAGGGCGGCGCCGCCGGTGAGGCACTTTCCGGCCAGGGCGCGAGCGCGAAGAAGCTGCTGGCCGCCTTCGAGAACGCACGAGGAGGACGGCGGGTGACCAGCCCCGACCCCGAGGGCCAGTACAAGGCCCTGGAGAAGTTCGGCACCGACTTCACGGCGGCCGCCCGCGAGGGCAAGCTCGACCCGGTCATCGGCCGGGACCAGGAGATCCGGCGCGTCGTCCAGGTGCTCTCGCGCCGGACGAAGAACAACCCGGTGCTCATCGGCGAGCCCGGCGTCGGCAAGACCGCCGTCGTCGAGGGCCTGGCCCAGCGCATCGTCAAGGGCGACGTCCCCGAGTCGCTGAAGAACAAGCGGCTCGTCTCCCTCGACCTCGGCGCGATGGTCGCCGGCGCCAAGTACCGCGGCGAGTTCGAGGAGCGGCTCAAGACCGTCCTCGCCGAGATCAAGTCGAGCGACGGCCAGATCATCACCTTCATCGACGAGCTGCACACCGTCGTCGGCGCGGGCGCCGGCGGGGACTCCGCCATGGACGCGGGCAACATGCTCAAGCCCATGCTGGCCCGCGGCGAGCTGCGCATGGTCGGCGCGACCACCCTCGACGAGTACCGCGAGCGGATCGAGAAGGACCCGGCGCTGGAGCGGCGCTTCCAGCAGGTGCTGGTCGCCGAGCCGTCCGTCGAGGACACGATCGCCATCCTGCGCGGGCTCAAGGGCCGCTACGAGGCCCACCACAAGGTCGTCATCGCCGACAGCGCCCTGGTCGCGGCCGCCACCCTGTCCGACCGGTACATCACCTCCCGTTTCCTGCCCGACAAGGCCATCGACCTCGTCGACGAGGCCGCGTCCCGGCTGCGCATGGAGATCGACTCCTCCCCGCTGGAGATCGACGAGCTCCAGCGCTCCGTGGACCGCCTGCGGATGGAGGAGCTGGCGCTGAAGAACGAGTCCGACCCGGCCTCCCGCGAGCGCCTGGAGCGGCTCCGCAAGGACCTGGCGGACAAGGAGGAGGACCTGCGCGGCCTGACCGCCCGCTGGGAGAAGGAGAAGCAGTCCCTCAACCGGGTCGGCGAGCTGAAGGAGCGCCTGGACGACCTGCGCGGTCAGGCCGAGCGAGCCCAGCGCGACGGCGACTTCGACTCCGCCTCCAAACTGCTCTACGGGGAGATCCCCGGCCTGGAGCGCGAGCTCGCCGAGGCCACCGAGGAGGAGGCCGAGGCGTCCAAGACCGGCGCCGCCAAGGACAGCATGGTCAAGGACGAGGTCGGGCCCGACGACATCGCCGACGTGGTCGGCGCCTGGACCGGCATCCCGGCCGGCCGCCTGCTGGAGGGCGAGACGCAGAAGCTGCTCCGCATGGAGGACGAGCTGGGCCGCCGCCTGATCGGCCAGGGCGAGGCCGTACGGGCCGTCTCCGACGCCGTGCGCCGCACCCGGGCCGGGATCGCCGACCCGGACCGCCCGACCGGCTCGTTCCTCTTCCTGGGCCCGACCGGCGTGGGCAAGACGGAGCTGGCCAAGGCCCTCGCCGACTTCCTCTTCGACGACGAGCGGGCCATGATCCGCATCGACATGTCGGAGTACGGCGAGAAGCACAGCGTGGCCCGCCTCGTCGGCGCCCCGCCCGGCTACGTCGGCTACGAGGAGGGCGGCCAGCTCACCGAGGCCGTCCGCCGCCGCCCGTACAGCGTGGTGCTGCTGGACGAGGTCGAGAAGGCCCACCCGGAGGTCTTCGACGTCCTGCTGCAGGTCCTGGACGACGGACGCCTCACGGACGGCCAGGGCCGGACCGTGGACTTCCGCAACACCATCCTGATCCTGACCTCCAACCTCGGCAGCCAGTTCCTGATGGACCCGGCCACCCCGGTGGAGCAGAAGAAGCAGCAGGTCCTGACCGTGGTCAGGAGCTCCTTCAAGCCGGAGTTCCTCAACCGCCTGGACGACCTGGTGGTCTTCTCCGCGCTCAGCGGCGACGAGCTGGCGCACATCGCCCGGCTCCAGATCGGCCGCCTGGCCAAGCGGCTCGCCGAGCGGCGCCTCACCCTCGACGTCACGCCCGAGGCCCTGGCCTGGCTGGCCGACAAGGGCAACGACCCGGCGTACGGAGCCCGGCCGCTGCGCCGCCTGATCCAGACGGCGATCGGCGACCGCCTCGCGAAGGAGATCCTCTCCGGCGAGGTCCGCGACGGCGACACCGTACGGGTCGACGTGGCCGGCGAGGGCCTGCTGGTCGGCAAGGTCCTCTGACGTCCGTCCGCTCCCGCCCCCTGGGGTTCCCCTGTCCGCCCGGAGCGGATCGGGCCCCCGGGGGTGGACACGGGGTGGGCGCGATGGGGGAGGATGCAGGTATCCGCACGAAGGGAAAATCACGGTGAGCATCGACCCGGCCTCGATTCCGAACTTCGGAGGGCAGCAGCCCGATCCGCAGGCCACAGGACCGGCGGGCCCCGTCGTCCCCGACCAGGATCTGGTCAAGCAGCTGCTGGAACAGATGGAGCTCAAGTACGTCCTCGACGACGAGGGTGACCTCGCGGCGCCGTGGGAGGAGTTCCGCACGTACTTCATGTTCCGCGGCGAGGACGAGCAGCAGGTCTTCTCCGTGCGGACCTTCTACGACCGCCCGCACAAGATCGACGAGAAGCCGCAGCTGCTCGAGTCGATCGACGACTGGAACCGCCGCACCCTGTGGCCGAAGGTCTACAGCCACACCCACGACGACGGCTCGGTCCGTCTGATCGGTGAGGCGCAGATGCTGATCGGCACCGGCGTGAACCTGGAGCACTTCGTGTCCTCCACGGTCAGCTGGGTCCGCGCGTCCATCGAGTTCGACAAGTGGCTCGTCGAGCAGCTCGGCCTGGAGAAGGACGTCGACTCCGCCGAGGGCGACGAGGACAAGAACGACGACGCCGGCAACTAGCCGTCGCCCGTCACAGCGGTACGCGCGCCACGAGCAGCAGGTACAGCCCGTAGCCGTACGAGAGCCCGGCCAGCCCCGCGGTCACCACGACCGAGGTGCGCGGCCGGGCTCTCGCCATCGCGGCGGCCGCCGGCAGCAGCAGCGGGAACGCCGGGAGCAGGAAGCGGGGCTTGGACTCGAAGAAGCCGGCCCCGCCGAAGGCCATCAGCAGCAGTACCCCGGTGTACGCGAGCAGCGGCAGCGGCGTGCGGTCCAGCAGCAGGCCCGCCGCGAGCAGGCCCGCCGCGGCCAGGAGCACCACGGTCACGGTGGTCGCGAGGGTCACGTGCCCGCCGGTCAGCACCCGCTCGGCGGAGCGCAGCGCCCCGGCGCCGAAGTCGAAGCGCGAGCCCCACTGCCGCTGCACGGCGAAGTAGCCGCCGAGGAGGTCTCCCGTCCGGGCCCCGACGGCGAGGACGTACGCCGCCCAGCCCGCGGGCGCCAGCAGTGCGGCCGCCCACACCGCGGGCGCGCGGGACCCGCGTACGGCGACCGCGTACAGCGCGGCGGCGCACACGGCGGCCGCGACGGCGAGCCCGGTGGGCCGGGTCAGCCCGGCGAGGACGGCGAGGCCGGCGGCCCACAGCCAGCGGTCGCGCAGGAGGGCGTACAGGGCCCAGGCGGCGAACGCGGCGAGCAGGGCCTCGGTGTAGGCGAGGGTCAGCACCACGGCGTGCGGGAGGGCCGCCCACAGCCCCACGAGGAGCAGCCCGGCGCGGGCGCCGAGGAGCCGCTCCCCGACCCGGTAGACCCCGACGGCGGCCGCGGCGGCGGCGACCCAGGCGACGAGGAGCGCGGCGGGCGCGGGCCCGCCGGGCAGGACGGCCGCCACGAGCCGGATCAGCGCCGGGTAGAGCGGGAAGAAGGCCGTGTCGCTCTGGACGGCACCGGTGCCGGTGACGGCGTCGGGCCACATCAGGGTGCGGCCGTAGCCGCGGGCGGCTATCCCGAGGTACCAGCCGGAGTCCCAGGACGCGCCGAGCACCTTGAGCGGGTCGCGGCCGGCCCACCAGGAGCCGAGGCCCACCACGAGCACCCCGGCCCCGCGGACGGCGGCGAACACGCCGAGCGCGAGCACGGACGCCGGGGCGGCGGCCCGGACGGCGCGCAGCGCGCGCATCTCCAACGGAGACGCGGACACCGCGGCTCGGCCCGTTGCCATGTGTCCCGACTTTCCGGCTCGTCGTTCGTACGCTCATCCGATGATGAGAGCTTCGGGCTCCTTCAAAGCCGCCAGCTTCACACCGGCCTCGCCCACCCCGCAAGCGCCTCCGGAAACCGCCCTCCGGCCGACCGCCCGTGCGGCGGGCCGCCCGAACGGTCTAGAGGCGGCGCAGGCGCTGCGCCGCCTCCTGGAGCACCTCGGTCTTCTTGCAGAAGGCCCAGCGGACCTGGGTGCGGCCGGCCTCCTGGTCGTCGTAGAAGACCTGGTTGGGGATGGCGACGACCCCACAGCGTTCGGGGAGGGCGCGGCAGAAGGCCAGGCCGTCCTTCTCGCCGAGCGGGGTGATGTCGGTGGTGATGAAGTACGTGCCGCGCGGGCGGAAGACCTCGAACCCGGCCGCCGTCAGGCCGTCGGCGAGGATGTCGCGCTTGGCCGCCAGGTCGGTGCGGAGCCCGTCGTAGTAGGCGTCCGGGAGGGCGAGGGCCTCGGCGATGGCGTACTGGAAGGGGCCCGACGCGACGTACGTGAGGAACTGCTTCGCCGAGCGGACCGCCGCCACCAGCTCCGGCGGCGCCGTGACCCAGCCGACCTTCCAGCCGGTGAACGAGAACGTCTTGCCGGCGGAGGAGATGGAGACCGTGCGCTCGCGCATGCCGGGCAGGCCGGCCAGGGGGACGTGGGCGCCCTCGAAGACCAGGTGCTCGTACACCTCGTCCGTGACGACGAGGAGGTCGCGCTCGACCGCCAGTTCGGCGACCGCCGTCAGCTCGGCGGGGGTGAGTACCGTGCCCGTCGGGTTGTGCGGGGTGTTGAGGAGGATCAGGCGGGTGCGCGGGGTCACCGCCGCGCGCAGCTCGTCCAGGTCCAGTGTGAAGGCTCCCGCGTGGGGGCGCAGGGTGACGGGGACACGCACCGCGCCGGCCATGGCGATGCAGGCGGCGTACGAGTCGTAGAACGGCTCCAGGGCGACGACCTCGTCGCCCGGTTCGAGGAGGGCCAGGAGGGTGGCGGCGATGGCCTCGGTGGCGCCCGCCGTGACCAGCACCTCGCTGTCGGGGTCGTAGCCGAGGCCGTAGAAGCGCTGTTGGTGGGCGGCGACGGCGGCGCGCAGCTCCGGGACGCCGGGGCCGGGCGGGTACTGGTTGCCCAGGCCGGTGAGGACCGCGCGGGAGGCCGCCTCGGCGATCCGCGCGGGGCCGTCGGTGTCGGGGAAGCCCTGGCCGAGGTTGATGGCTCCGGTGCGGGCGGCGAGCGCCGACATCTCCGCGAAGATCGTGGTCCCGAAGGCCGCCAGGCGGCGGTTCAGGAAGGGGCGGTTGCTGCTCACGGGTGCGGTCATGGGCGCCATCCTGCGGGCAACCTCTGGACTTGCTCAAGTGCGCTTTGGGGCGTGGGGCCGATGGGAATCCCCCTGTCACGCGGGACGCGGGGATCCCGTTCCCCCGGGAAGACCGGGGTGTGAGAGAGGGGCGGGCATCATGTTCGTCTTCGGAATGATCCTTCTTGTCATCGTCGTCGCCGTCGCCGTGATCCTGGCGATCTGGGCCGTCAAGCGCGCCGTGACGTCCGCCTCGGGAGGGGGCTCCGGCAGCGGTGGGAGCGGCGGCAGCGGCAGCAGCTGGTGGGCGGGCGGAAGCGGTGCGTCGCACTCGTGTTCGAGCAGTTCGTCCTCGTGCGGGTCCTCCTCGTCCTGCGGAGGGTCGTCGTCCTCCTGCGGTGGCGGCGGAGGGGGGTGCGGTTCCAGCTGAGGCGGGGGCGGCGGGGGACCGCGCACGCGCGGGCGTGAAGGCGGGCGCTGAGGCGGGCGGGAAAGCGGCTGTGAAAGCGGGCGTCCGAGGGGGTCCGGAACTCCTCGGACGCCCTCCCGCCCGCCCCGCACGGCGACGCGCGGGACGCAACTCGTTGAACACGTGAACTGTGGAGCCCCCGGGGGGATGTAAACCCCTTCAAGTTGGGTAAAACCGCTGTGAGTGCCGTGCCTTTCATGATTCCCTCGGTTGAGTAGACCAGTCCTCGGACCTCCCTGGACTTCCTGTGGACCCGTGCCGGTGTCCCCCCACCCGTTGACTACCGCTGGCGGGCCCCGGCCCATCTCCCTCGCGCGTTTGCGGAGCCGACTCATGCTCACGACCCTCCAGACCTCATACACCGACACGCGTGCCGCCGACCTCGCCTGGGCCCTGGGTCGGGACCGGCTGCCCGCCCTGGCCGTACTGAATCTCGAACTGGATGGCGCAAAGGTTGAGTTGCGCCTGCTGGGGGCCTCCCATCAGGTGCTCCTCGAGGAGGGCGACGTGCTCTGCTCGGAGACGGTCGCCTGCATGCCGGGCAGCAGTACGCCGCTGCCGCTCGGCGTGGCCAAGCGGGTGGGCGACTGGGAGTACGAGTTCGCCGCGCGGGTCGAGACCCTGTCCCAGGGGTCCTTCGCCGGACGGGCGCAGGAGCTGCTCGCCCTGGTCGCCGACCACCCGAACGGGCTAGCGGGTACGTTCCCGGGCAGTCCGCACGCCTTCACGGCCCTGCTCGCGCAGCGGTACGAGGGGCAGGTGCGCTGGCGGACCTGGCACGCCTATCCCCAGGAGGGCCAGCTCGTGGCCACCCGGACCCGGGTGGGCGTACGGATGGGTGCGGCGGCCGCGGCGGCCGCCGCGGCCGCCGCCCCGGTGGCCAGCCCCGGGGTGCTCGAGGGCGGGCCGCCGCGGGCGGGCCGGTGCCGGTGCGGGGCGGGGCGGGT
>NZ_JBEOXU010000031.1:0-56306 GCF_040296725.1 Streptomyces sp. NPDC002044 | reverse complement strand
GACCGAACGGTCCGGGGGCGCCCCTGTGTCGTGCGCGGTGGACGCGGCGGTCAGAGACGGACCTGCACGGCGCGCGCCAGCCGGTCGTGCAGGCCGCGGCCGTCGCGGTCCCAGATGAGCGCCGGGACGACCAGGGCCAGCAGCAGGGTACGGATCACGACCCGGCCGAAGCCGAGGCGGCCACCGTCCTCCGCGATCACCCGGAGCCCCACGATCCGCTTGCCGGGGGTGAAGCCGACGGTGCCGACGGTCAGGACGGCCAGGACCACGAAGAGCCCCAGGGTCCAGTTGCCCGCCGCGGCCAGGTCACCGCCCGTGATCAGCCCGTACGCGATCAGCTGGCAGCCGGTCCAGTCGATGGCCACGGCGCCCAGCCGGCGTCCGAACCGGGCGACGGAGCCGGGCCCAGCCTGGGGGAGGCCGAGCCGCTGACCCGGGTAGCCGAAGTCGACGCCCATGTCCTCGGCGGCCGCGCGGGGGCCCGAGAGCCACGATCCGATTGCTTGCCTGTTGTCCACCCGAACACGGTACCCGTGCGGCTCCACGGCGCTTCCGCGGGACCCTGGTTAACTTGTGCGAAACAAATGGGTCATGCTTGAGAAATCCCGTCTGCTTATGGTCGGGTCAGCGTGCGACACCGCACTGACGCACCACGAGCTATAAAACCCGTCCCTGCCCCGGGGCCGGGAGTAGGAGGAGTTGGATGTTCCAGAACGCCGACGAAGTGAAGCAGTACATCGAGGAGAACGACGTCAAGTTCGTTGACGTCCGCTTCTGCGACCTGCCTGGTGTGATGCAGCACTTCACCATCCCGGGGCGCGCGTTCGACCCGAACGAGGAGCTGGCCTTCGACGGCTCCTCGATCCGCGGCTTCCAGGCGATCCACGAGTCCGACATGGCGCTGCGCGCCGACATCTCCACCGCGCGCCTGGACCCGTTCCGCAAGGACAAGACGCTCAACATCAACTTCTTCATCCACGACCCGATCACGGGCGAGGCGTACAGCCGCGACCCGCGCAACATCGCGAAGAAGGCCGAGGCGTACCTCGCCTCCACCGGCATCGCCGACACCGCGTACTTCGGCCCCGAGGCCGAGTTCTACGTGTTCGACAGCGTGCGCTTCGCGACCACCGCGAACGAGAGCTTCTACCACATCGACTCCGAGGCCGGCGCCTGGAACACCGGGTCCGAGGAGAACAATCGCGGCTACAAGGTCCGCTACAAGGGCGGCTACTTCCCCGTCGCCCCGGTCGACCACTTCGCCGACCTGCGCGCCGAGATCTCCCTCGAACTGGACGCCCAGGGCCTCCAGGTCGAGCGCCAGCACCACGAGGTCGGCACCGGTGGCCAGGCCGAGATCAACTACAAGTTCAACACGCTGCTCGCCGCGGCCGACGACCTGATGCTCTTCAAGTACATCGTGAAGAACGTCGCCTGGCGCAACGGCAAGACCGCGACGTTCATGCCGAAGCCGATCTTCGGCGACAACGGCTCGGGCATGCACGTGCACCAGTCGCTGTGGGCCAACGGCGACCCGCTGTTCTACGACGAGACCGGCTACGCGGGCCTCTCGGACACCGCCCGCTACTACATCGGCGGCATCCTCAAGCACGCCCCGTCGCTGCTGGCGTTCACCAACCCGACGGTGAACTCCTACCACCGCCTGGTGCCGGGCTTCGAGGCGCCGGTCAACATGGTGTATTCGCAGCGCAACCGCTCCGCCGCCATGCGCATCCCGATCACGGGCTCGAACCCGAAGGCCAAGCGCGTCGAGTTCCGCGCCCCGGACCCGTCGTCCAACCCGTACCTCGCCTTCGCGGCGCTGCTGCTCGCGGGCCTCGACGGCGTCAAGAACAAGATCGAGCCGATGGAGCCGATCGACAAGGACCTCTACGAGCTCTCGCCCGACGAGCACGCGAGCGTCCCGCAGGTCCCGACCAGCCTCGAGGACGTGCTCAAGGCCCTGGAAGCCGACCACGAGTACCTCCTGGCCGGCGGTGTCTTCACCCCGGACCTGATCGAGACGTGGATCGACTACAAGCGCACGCACGAGATCGCCCCGATCGCGCAGCGCCCGCACCCGCACGAGTTCGAGCTGTACTTCGACCTCTAGAAAATCCGGGTCGTGCCTGGTGAAAGGCCCCCCGCCGCTCTCTTCGGAGTGCGGCGGGGGGCCTTTCCGCTTTGACAGGGGGTGGGGACCGGGCGAGGGTTGAAATGACCTAAAAGCCTGATAAGCGAGATACGTGCGGAGGTGCATGAACATGCGCCGTAGGATCGTTGCGGCAGCCATGGCAGGGGCCGCGGGAATCGCGATGGGTGTGCTGCCCCTCGCCAGCGCCTCGGCTTCGACCGTCACCGGAGGGGGAGGCGGCGGCGGGAACGGTGGCTACGACTGCTACCGCTACCCCTCCCACCGCTCGGACGCCCGGTGGGACGCCTGTTGCAACCACGACTGGCGCGACCGGCCCAGCTGGTGCTGGGACCAGGGCGGTGTCGGCGGGTACAACGACAACTGGCGTGACTCCCACTGGAACGACTCCAACTGGCGCGACGACGCGAACTGGAACTCGGGCCGGTACGACTACGACTCCGGCCGTCACGACAGCGGGAACTGGAACAACGACAACGGGAACTGGAACAACGACCGCGGCGACTGGAACAACGGGGGCGGCGGTGGCGGCGGCAACTGGAACAACAACGACGGCGGCGGCTGGAACGGTGGCGGCGGCGGGGGCGGCGGCGACTGGAACAACGGCGGCGGCGGGGGCGGCGACGGCGGCAACTGGAACGGCGGCGGCGGCGGGGGCGGCGACGGCGGCGGCAACTGGGGCGGCGGCGACGGCGGCGGTGGGGGCGGCAACTGGGGCGGCGGCGGCGGAGGTGGCGGCGGGCGCTGACCTCAGCGCAGCAGCAGCGGCATAGCGCCCGTGAGGTCGCGCAGGCAGCGGACGGCGAGTTCGGCCGGAGAGCCGGGCCCCGAGACCGGGGCGTCGGTGGCCGACCACAGCTCCAGGGAGATGCGGATCGCGTCCGTTGCCGCCGCGGCGAGGAGCCGTACCCCCAGGGCGTCCGAGCCCGGGCCGGCCAGCCGGGCCACCACGGGGACCAGCTGCTCCTCGGAATCCTGGTTCACCCGGTACCAGACCGCCCTCAGCGCCTCGTCGGACTCCGCCGCGCGGAGCAGGCCGCGGGTGACCTCCAGGCCCTCCCCGACGGCCTGGGGGTCGTTCAGCGACCGGGTGACGGCCCGTTCCAGGGCCTCCCCGAGCGGAGTGCCGGGATCCTCCTCGGAGAGCAGGGCGCGCCAGGCGTCGCCGCCGCCCGCGAGCAGGGGGGCCACCGCCTCCTGCTTGTTGCGGAAGTACCGGTAGAACGTGCGCAGGGCCACCCCGGCGCGGTGGGCGATGTCCTCGGCGGTGGTGCCGTCCGGGCCGTGCTCGGCGAAGAGTTCGCAGGCGGCGCGGGCGATGTCGAGCTGGGTGGCGGCCTTGCGGCGCTCGGTCAGCGACTGGGCTCCGGGGCCGGCCTGGAAAGAGTACGGACGAGGGGATCTCACGGGGTGAAGCGTACCTGCCGCACGCCACGATGATTGCATTTCTTGTCACTATGGCAAAACGTGTCATCAGCTCGTACGCTCACCCCCATGAACCGTTACGAAGGACGTCGCGTCCTCATCACGGGCGGTGGCTCCGGCATCGGCCAGGCCACCGTCCACCGCATCCTCTCCGAGGGCGGCAGGGTCCACACGGTGGACGTCAACGAGGCCGGCCTGACGGCCACCGCCGACCGTGCCGCGGCCGACGGCCACACGGACCGCCTCACCACGGCCGTCCTCGACATATCCGACGAGAACGCGGTCCGGCGGGGCGTGGCCGCGGCGGCCGACGCCCTCGGCGGGATCGACGTCCTCGTGAACGCCGCCGGCATCCTGCGCTCCGCGCACACCCGGCACACCACGCTCGAACTGTGGAACACGGTCATCGGGATCAACCTGACCGGCACGTTCCTGATGATCCGCGAGGCCCTTCCGGCGCTGCTCGCGGGCGACCAGCCGGTCGTGGTGAACTTCAGCTCCACCTCCGCGTCCTTCGCCCACCCCTACATGACCGCCTACGCGGCCAGCAAGGGCGGCATCCAGTCCATGACCCACGCGCTGGCCGCCGAGTACAGCAAGCAGGGCCTGCGCTTCGTCTCCGTCGCACCCGGGTCCATCGAGAGCGGCATGACCACCGGGACCGGCCCCGGCCTGCCCGAGGACACCGACTGGTCCCTCTTCGCCAAGCTCGCCCCGGCCCTCGGCCAGGGCTTCGCCGGGCCGCAGACCGTGGCCGGCGTCGTCGCCATGCTCGGCTCGGAGGACGGCGCCTTCATCACCGGTACGGAGATCCGCATCGACGGCGGCACCCACTACTGACCCCCTGAGCACCCCGGCCGGCCCACCCGGCCGGCCACCCACCCTGATCGGCGCCGCCGGTCAGCCCCTGAAGCGGTCCCAGAGCCGGGGGAAGCGCTCCGCGAGCACGGCTTCGTCCTCGAAGTCCAGCGGGGTGCCCTCCGGCTCTGCCGGCTGGAGCGGGACCCCCAGTTCCGGCGTGACCGCACCGGTCAGCTGCTCGTACGCCTCGTCGGCCGCGTACCCCAGCTCCTCGCCGTCCCCGTCGATCTCCTCGTCGAACTCGCCCAGCAGCTCCGCCAGCTGGTCCGGGTCGTGCACCCCGCCCTCGAAGACCTCCCGGCCCTGCCCGATGAGCCAGCAGCGGAAGTAGTCGAAGGCGTCGTCGCTGGCCCCGTCGAGCAGGACCCAGGCGGCGCCCCACAGGTCCCAGGTATAGGCCCGGTTGTAGCGCGACTCGAAGTGCCGCGCGAAGTCCACGACGGAGTCGGGATCGAGTTGCGCCAGCCGCTCCACGAGCAGCTCGGCGTGCTCCTCGGGGTCGCCCTCGGCGGCCTCGCGGGTACGGTCGACGATCTCCCAGAACTCCGTCTCGTCCATCACGGCTCAAGCATCACGGCTCCGCCCCCGCGCCGCCACCGCGCACGGCGTGAAAAGGCCGGTGTCCGCCCCCCGGGAGGGTCGGACACCGGCCTCTTCACGACACGGTGTTCCTACGGCGCGCCACCGCGCCGGCCGCGCGGCCTCAGAGGCCGTAGCGCTCCCGGGCCTCCTTGACGGCGGACGCGGGCACCTCGCCGCGGCGGGCGAGCTGGGCCAGCGCGGCCACCACGATCGACTGGGCGTCGACACCGAAGTGGCGGCGGGCGCCCTCACGGGTGTCGGAGAGGCCGAAGCCGTCCGTGCCCAGCGAGGTCCAGTCCTGCTCCACCCACTGGCTGATCTGGTCCGGAACCTGGCGCATCCAGTCGGAGACGGCCAGCACCGGGCTGGTCACGCCCTCCAGCGCACGGGTCACGTACGGGGTGCGCACCTCGCCGCGCAGCAGCGCCTCGTCACACTCCAGCGCGTCGCGGCGCAGCTCGCCCCACGAGGTGGCGGACCAGACGTCGGCGGCCACGTTCCAGTCGGCGGCGAGGAGCTTCTGCGCCTCCAGCACCCAGT
This sequence comes from Streptomyces sp. NPDC002044, assembly GCF_040296725.1. Taxonomy (NCBI): domain Bacteria; kingdom Bacillati; phylum Actinomycetota; class Actinomycetes; order Kitasatosporales; family Streptomycetaceae; genus Streptomyces; species Streptomyces sp. NPDC002044. Next base: position 50,746 of record NZ_JBEOXU010000031.1, on the reverse strand, counting down.
GGATCGCCGTACCGGAGGCCATCAGCTGGATCTTCGGGGAGCCGGCGGCCGGAGCCGCGTCCGCCAGGTCGGCCGCCGTGTTGAAGCGGTACAGGCCGCGCAGGATGCCTTCCTCGACGCCCTCGGGCATCGGGGGCTGCACCTTCGGCTCGTTGTAGACCGTCAGGTAGTAGAAGACGTCCTCAGGCTGCTCGCCGTACATCCGGCGCAGACCGTCCTTGACGATCACCGCGATCTCGTACGCGAAGGCCGGGTCGTAGTTGAGCGACGCCGGGTTCGTGGACGCGATCAGGTGCGAGTGGCCGTCCGCGTGCTGGAGGCCCTCACCGGTCAGCGTGGTGCGGCCGGCGGTGGCGCCGACGATGAAGCCCTTGCCGAGCTGGTCGGCGAGCTGCCACATCTGGTCGGCGGTGCGCTGCCAGCCGAACATCGAGTAGAAGATGTAGAAGGGGATCATCGGCTCGCCGTGCGTCGCGTACGACGTACAGGCGGCGATGAAGTCGGCCATGGCGCCGGCCTCGGTGATCCCCTCGTTGAGGATCTGGCCGTCCTTGGCTTCCTTGTAGTACATGAGCTGGTCGCGGTCGACCGGCTCGTACGTCTGGCCCAGCGGCGAGTAGATGCCGGCCGACGGGAAGAGGGACTCCATGCCGAAGGTGCGGGCCTCGTCGGGGACGATCGGCACCCAGCGCTTGCCGGTCTCCTTGTCCCGCATCAGGTCCTTGACGAGCCGGACGAAGGCCATGGTGGTGGCCATCTCCTGCTTGCCGGAGCCCTTGAGCAGCGGGGCGAAGGAGCGGTCGGGCGGAGCCGGCAGGGCGACCTGCTTGACCGTGCGGGCCGGGGCCGGACCGCCGAGCGCGGCGCGGCGCTCGTTCAGGTACCGGACCTCGGGGCTGTCCGCGCCCGGGTGGCCGTACGGGACCTGGCCGTCGACGAAGGCGCTGTCCGGGATCGGGAGGCCGAGCTTGTCGCGCATGCTCTTGAACTCGTCGATCGTCAGCTTCTTCATCTGGTGGTTCGCGTTCTTCGACTCGAACCCGGCACCCAGCGTGTAGCCCTTGACGGTCTGCGCGAGGATGACCGTCGGCGCGCCCTTGTGCTCCAGGGCGGCCTTGTACGCGGCGTACACCTTGCGGGGCTCGTGGCCGCCGCGGGAGGTGTGGAAGCACTCGGCGATCTTCGCGTCGGAGAGCAGGCCGCCCAGCTGCGTCAGCTCGGCGTCGGCGCCGAAGAAGTGCTGGCGGATGTAGGCCACGTCGCGGGTCGCGTACGTCTGGAACTGGGCGTCCGGTACCTCGCGCAGGCGGCGTACCAGGGCGCCCGTGGTGTCGAGCTGGAACAGCTCGTCCCAGGCGGAGCCCCACAGGGACTTGATGACGTTCCAGCCGGCGCCGCGGAACTGGGCTTCCAGCTCCTGGACGACGCGGAAGTTCGCGCGGACCGGACCGTCGAGGCGCTGCAGGTTGCAGTTGATGACGAAGGTCAGGTTGTCGAGCTGCTCGCGGGAGGCGAGGGCCAGGGCGGCGGTCGACTCGGGCTCGTCCATCTCGCCGTCGCCCAGGAAGGCCCAGACGTGCGAGTCGGCGGTGTCCTTGATGCTGCGGTTCTGCAGGTAGCGGTTGAAGCGCGCCTGGTAGATCGCGGACAGCGGGCCGAGGCCCATGGACACCGTCGGGAACTCCCACAGCCACGGCAGGCGCCGCGGGTGCGGGTAGGACGGCAGGCCGTTGCCGCCGGACTCCTGGCGGAAGTTGTCGAGCTGCTGCTCGGAGATCCGGCCGTCGAGGAAGGCGCGGGCGTAGATGCCGGGGGAGGCGTGGCCCTGGATGTAGAGCTGGTCGCCCGATCCGTCGGCCTCCTTCCCGCGGAAGAAGTGCTGGAAGCCGGTCTCGTAGAGCCACGCGGCGGAGGCGAAGGTGGCGATGTGGCCGCCGACGCCGTACTTGGAGCCGCGGGTGACCATGGCGGCCGCGTTCCAGCGGTTCCACGCGGTGATCCGGGCCTCCATCGCCTCGTCACCGGGGAACTCCGGCTCCGCGGCGGTGGGGATGGTGTTGACGTAATCCGTCTCCAGCAGCTTCGGCAGGGCGAGACCGGCGGCCTCGGCGTGCTGGAGCGTACGGCGGAGCAGGTATTCGGCGCGGCGCGTACCGGCGGCCTTGGCGACGGCGTCGAGGGAGGCCGCCCATTCGGCGGTCTCCTCGGTGTCGCGGTCCGGGAGCTGGTCGAGCTCGCTCGGAAGCTTTCCTACGGGGTCGGACATCGGTGTGCGCCGCCTTCCGGACAAAGGAGAGGTGGTGAAGAAATCCCTGACGGGCAGGACAGGGCTGGCGGACCTGGTTGAGGTCCGCGATGACTGTAAATCGCTGATCGATGATCGATCAAATGAAAGTGGCGAAGAAATGTCCATCTGACGAAAGTCGGCACCGCGTGCCATTAAATAAGGCACGCAGTGCCGGTCAAATAGGGGTGAAACGGGCGGCGCGCGGGGCCGGTCAGGCGCGCGGCGCACACCCCAGGACGTGCCGCTTCACCAGCAGGCCGATGTCCGGATCCTGGCCGCGGAACGCCTCGACGAGCGCCTCGTGCTCCTCCGCGTAGGACTTCTGGACCGTTCCCAGCCACCGGATGGACAGGGCCGTGAACACCTCGATGCCCAGGCTCTCCCAGGTGTGCAGCAGGACGCTGTTCCCGGCCGCCCGCACCATCTCCCGGTGGAACCCCACCGTGTGCCGCACCTGCGCGGTGCCGTCGTCGGCGCGGTCGGCCTCCCAGAGGGCCGCCACGTGCGGCTCCAGCGTCGAGCAGTCCGCCGCCAGCCGGGGCGCGGCCAGCTCGGCCGCGATCTGCTCCAGACCGGCCCGGACCGGATAGATCTCCTCCAGGTCCGCGGCCGAGAGGTTCCGTACGCGCACGCCCTTGTTCGGCGCCGACTCGATCAGCCGCAGGGTCTCCAGCTCGCGCAGGGCCTCCCGTACGGGCGTCTGGCTGACCTCCAGCTCCACCGCGATCCGGCGCTCGACGATCCGCTCGCCGGGCTTCCAGCGCCCGCTGACGATCCCCTCCACGATGTGCTCGCGGATCTGCTCGCGCAGCGAGTGCACGACGGGTGGGGTGATCATCGGGACTTCATCTCCTGGTGGCTGGCAGGGTCACGCGGGGCCTGATGCGTAGACAATACGGCGGCGCCCCCGTCCGGAAGTATTCCGGACGGGGGCGCCGACGGTGAGGCTGGTTACAAGCCGCCCGGTTACAGGCCGAGCTCGACCTCGAACTCGCCGGCCTCGAGGATCGCCTTGACGGCCGAGAGGTACCGGGCCGCGTCCGCGCCGTCCACCAGACGGTGGTCGTAGGACAGGGTCAGGTACGTCATGTCGCGGATGCCGATGTTGGTGCCCTCGGCGGTCTCGATGACCACCGGGCGCTTCACCGTGGCACCGATGCCCAGGATGGCGACCTGGTTCGGCGGCACGATGACCGTGTCGAAGAGCGCACCGCGCGAGCCGGTGTTGCTGATGGTGAAGGTCGCGCCCGACAGCTCGTCCGGCGTGATCTTGTTGCCGCGGACCTTGGAGGCCAGGTCGGCGGTCGCCTTGGAGATGCCCGCCAGGTTGAGGTCGCCCGCACCCTTGATGACCGGGGTCATCAGGCCCTTCTCGGAGTCGACGGCGATGCCGATGTTCTCCGAGTCGAAGTAGGTGATGGTGCCCTCGGCCTCGTTGATCCGGGCGTTGACGACCGCGTGGGCCTTCAGCGCCTGGGCGGCGGCCTTGACGAAGAACGGCATCGGGGACAGCTTGACGCCCTCACGGGCGAGGAAGCCGGCCTTGGCCTTCTCGCGCAGCTTCATGATCTTGGTGATGTCCACCTCGACCACGGAGCTGAGCTGCGCCTGCGAGTGCAGGGCCTTCATCATGTTCTCGCCGATGACCTTGCGCATGCGGGTCATCTTGACCGTCTGACCGCGCAGCTCGGACACCGCGGCGGCCGGGGCCTTCGCGGCGGGAGCGGCGGCGGCCGGAGCCGGTGCGGCGGCGGCCTTGGCGGCCTCGGCGGCGGCCAGGACGTCCTGCTTGCGGATGCGGCCACCGACACCGGTGCCCGAGACCGCGGACAGGTCGACGCCGGACTCCGTGGCGAGCTTGCGCACCAGCGGGGTCACGTACGCGCCCTCGTCACCGGCGGAGGCCGGAGCGGCGGGGGCGGCGGGCGCGACCGGAGCCGGGGCGGCCACGGGAGCCGGCGCGGCCACCGGGGCCGGCGCGGCCACCGGAGCGGCGGGCTGGACCGGAGCCGGAGCGGCCACGGGGGCCGGAGCGGCCACCGGAGCCGGAGCCGCCGGAGCGGCCGGAGCCGGAGCGGCGGCCTCGGCCGGAGCCGGGGCGGCCTCGGCCGGGGCGGCGGCCGGAGCCGCACCCGCGACGCCGATGACGGCGAGACGGGCGCCGACCTCGGCGGTCTCGTCCTCGCCGACCAGGATCTCCAGCAGTGTGCCGGCGACCGGCGCGGGGATCTCCGTGTCGACCTTGTCGGTGGAGACCTCGAGCAGCGGCTCGTCGGCCTCGACCGACTCGCCGACCTGCTTCAGCCAGCGGGTGACGGTGCCCTCGGTGACGGACTCGCCCAGGGCGGGGAGTACGACATCGGTGCCCTCGGCGGAACCGCCGCCGGCGGCCGCGTCGGCGGTCGGGGCCGGAGCCTCGGAGCCGGCCGGGACCTCGGTGGACGGGGCGGCCTGCGGGGCCTCGGCAGCCGGGGCCGGGGCCTCGGCGGCCGGAGCCGCGGCCGCGGGGGCCTCGGCCTCGGCCGGGGCGGCGGCCGGAGCCGCGTCGCCCGAACCGTCGTCGATGACGGCCAGCTCGGCGCCGACCTCGACGGTCTCGTCCTCGGCCACCTTGATGGAGGCGAGGATGCCGGACACGGGCGAGGGGATCTCGGTGTCGACCTTGTCGGTCGATACCTCGAGCAGCGGCTCGTCGGCCTCGACGCGCTCGCCCTCGGCCTTCAGCCAGCGGGTGACAGTGCCCTCGGTGACGCTCTCACCGAGCGCCGGAAGGGTTACGGAAACCGACATGGTTTCAGTTGCTCCTAACGGTGGGGTCTCCCCCAGCTCGAGCGGAGTCGAGAGCTTGGGGAAGTGCGGAAGTGGTCGTCGCGCCCGTGACGAATTAGTCGTGGGAGTGAAGCGGCTTGCCGGCGAGGGCCAGGTGGGCCTCGCCCATCGCTTCGTTCTGGGTCGGGTGCGCGTGGATGAGCTGCGCGACCTCGGCCGGCAGGGCCTCCCAGTTGTAAATGAGCTGGGCCTCGCCGACCTGCTCGCCCATCCGGTCACCGACCATGTGGACGCCGACCACGGCACCGTCCTTGACCTGGACGAGCTTGATCTCGCCCGCGGTCTTGAGGATCTTGCTCTTGCCGTTGCCCGCAAGGTTGTACTTCAGGGCCACGACCTTGTCCGCGCCGTAGATCTCCTTGGCCTTCGCCTCGGTGATGCCGACGGACGCGACCTCGGGGTGGCAGTACGTGACGCGCGGCACACCGTCGTAGTCGATCGGGACGGTCTTGAGACCGGCCAGACGCTCCGCTACCAGGATGCCCTCGGCGAAGCCGACGTGCGCGAGCTGGAGGGTCGGGACGAGGTCGCCCACGGCCGAGATGGTCGGCACGTTGGTCTGCATGTACTCGTCGACCAGGACGTAGCCGCGGTCCATCGCGACGCCCTGCTCCTCGTAGCCCAGGCCCTGGGAGACCGGCCCGCGGCCGATGGCGACCAGCAGCACCTCGGCCTCGAAGGTCTTGCCGTCTGCCAGCGTCACGCGGACGCCGTTCTCCGTGTACTCGGCCTTGTCGAAGAAGGTGCCGAGGTTGAACTTGATGCCGCGCTTGCGGAACGCGCGCTCCAGCAGCTTCGAGCTGTTCTCGTCCTCGACCGGCACGAGGTGCTTGAGGCCCTCGACGACGGTGACGTCGGTGCCGAAGGACTTCCACGCCGAGGCGAACTCGACGCCGATGACGCCGCCGCCCAGGACGATCGCGGACTCGGGCACGCGGTCCAGGACCAGCGCGTGGTCCGAGGAGATGATGCGGTTGCCGTCGATGTTCAGGCCCGGCAGCGACTTCGGCACGGAGCCGGTCGCCAGGAGCACGTGGCGGCCCTGGACACGCCGGCCGTTCACGTCGACGGAAGTCGGGGAGGAGAGGAGGCCCTCTCCCTCGATGTAGGTCACCTTGCGCGAGGCGACCAGGCCCTGCAGGCCCTTGTACAAGCCCGAGATGACCTCGTCCTTGTACTTGTGCACACCCGCGATGTCGATGCCCTCGAAGGAGGCCTTGACACCGAACTGAGCGGCTTCGCGCGCCTGGTCCGCGATCTCACCGGCGTGCAGCAGAGCCTTCGTGGGGATGCAGCCGTTGTGCAGGCAGGTGCCGCCGAGCTTGTTCTTCTCGATCAGCGCAACGTCGAGACCCAGCTGGGATGCGCGGAGCGCCGCGGCGTAACCGCCACTGCCACCGCCGAGGATCACTAGGTCGAAAACGGTGCTGGCGTCGTTCGCCACGTCACGTCCTCCATGCATGTGCGCCGGGCACCGGTCCTCTGTGACCGGGCGGCGGCTGGTAATCGGCCGCTGGTTTCGTCGGCCCTGTGGTGGGGGCCCTGTCCTGCCGAGAACCCATCTTCGCATTTGTCGGGGGAACGCGGGACGCCGGGCCCACCATGTGACCGGTCGTTCTGCCCGAGGCCACGGTTACCGGTGCGTAGAAACCTACGGATTTCGTCGTGGGCGCAACGCAGCCGGGCACACCACGGGCCTTGACCGGCTTTTCGATCAAGGCCCGGAGTGCGTCAGGTCTCACACGCGGCAGCCTCAGCCCAGGTCGCCCGTGGCCGTGCGCTCGGCCAGCCGCACCAGGGTGCGGACGGCGGAACCGGTGCCGCCCTTGGGGGTGTAGCCGTGCGGGGCGCCCTCGTGGAAGGCGGGGCCCGCGATGTCGAGGTGGGCCCAGGTGATGCCCTCGCCGACGAACTCCTGGAGGAAGAGGCCGGCCACCAGGCCGCCGCCCATCCGGACGCCCATGTTGGCGATGTCGGCGGTGGGGGAGTCCATGGACTTGCGCAGGTCCGCGGGGAGCGGCATCGGCCAGGACGCCTCGCCGACCTCTTCCGCGATCTCGTGGATCGAGGTGCGGAAGGCGTCGTCGTTCGCCATGATCCCGAAGGTGCGGTCGCCCAGGGCCATCACCATGGCGCCGGTCAGGGTCGCGACGTCGATGATCGCGTCCGGGTTGTCCTCGGAGGCCCTGGTCAGCGCGTCGCCCAGGACCAGGCGGCCCTCGGCGTCGGTGTTGAGGACCTCCACGGTCTTGCCGCTGTACATGCGCAGCACGTCACCGGGCTTGGTGGCGGAGCCGGACGGCATGTTCTCGGCGAGCGCGAGCCAGCCGGTGACGTTGACCTGGAGGCCCAGCTTCGCGGCCGCGACGACGGCGGCGAAGACGGCGGCGGCGCCGGCCATGTCGCACTTCATCGTCTCGTTGTGCCCGGCCGGCTTCAGCGAGATGCCGCCGGAGTCGTAGGTGATGCCCTTGCCGACGAAGGCCAGGGTCTTCTCCGCCTTGGCGTGGGTGTAGGAGAGCTTCACCAGGCGCGGGGGGTTCTCCGAGCCCTTGCCGACGCCCATGATGCCGCCGTAGCCGCCCTTGACGAGGGCCTTCTCGTCCAGGACCTGGACCTTGATGCCGTTCTCCTTCGCGGCCGCGGAGGCGACCGCGGCGAAGGCTTCGGGGGTCAGGTCGTTCGGCGGGGTGTTGACCAGGTCGCGGGCGATGTTGACCTCGGCCGCGACGATCGAGGCGCGCTCGGCGGCGGCCTTGTGGTCCTTGTCGCGCGGCTTGGCGCCGAGCAGGGCGATCTCCGCGAGCGGCAGCTTGGGGCCGGCGTTCTTGGAGCCCTTCTTCTCGCCGCCCTGGTAGGCGGTGAAGGCGTACGCGCCGAGCAGCGCGCCCTCGGCGACCGCGGTGACGGCGGACGCGTCGTCCAGGGGGAGCGCGAAGGCGGCCTTCTTGGCGCCGTGCAGGGCGCGGGCGGCGGCGCCGGCGGCGCGGCGCAGCACCTCCTCGTCGTACGACTCGTCCTCGTCCGGGAGGGTGCCGAGTCCGACCGCCAGCACGACCGGGACCTTGAAGCCGTCCGGGGCCGGGAGCTTGGTGATCTCCCCTTCGGAGCCCGAGGCCCCGAGCGCTTCGAGTACGGCGGCGAGCTTGCCCGCGTACGCGGTGTCCACGGCCTCGGCGCCCGCGGCGGCGAGGGGGCCCTTGGGGCCCTTCGCCACGCCGACCACGAGGGCGTCGGCGCGCAGCGTCGCCGCGCCGGCAGTGCTGAGAGTCAGAGCAGTCACGGTGGTGAGGTCTCGCTTCCGTATGTATGTGTGGGCCGAGTGGGTGGACGGCCATCCGTGGCGATCGTATTCGGGCCCGGTCGCCGCCGGAAATGAGCGTACGCGCCCGGACTCGTCCGCACGCCACTCGAAGGTTTGGCAAGTTGTTCGATCAAACGGCCAACTGGTTCACCCATCTGTGGACTCTGCTCCAGGTTTGCCTCGTAGACCTGACGAGGTCCGTAAGACTCGGCCCACTCTCGCAAGGGGACGCGGGGTTCCTTTGCATGATTTCCACAGTGCCTCCCCGGCCCGGCCGTCCGCCTGGGGCCGTTGTCGAGGGAGGCCTGCGGGGGGAAGGCCGAAATGGTCAACAAGAACCGGATGAACAGGGTCGCGGCCGTCATGGCGGCGGCAGCCCTGGTTTCCGTCGTACTACCCGTCGCGACCGCCACGGCGGCCGTGACACCACGCATCGACCTGAAGGTGCTGGTCGTCGACGACGGCGGCACCTCGGTCGAGGCGATCACCGCGGAGCTCCGCGACACCGGAGTCCCGTTCACCCGCGTGCAGCTGGGCAGCAGCGGCCGCCCGGTCATCAATGCGGCCTACCTCAGCGACACGGTCGACGGCCGTCCGCGCGCCAAGTTCCAGGGGGTGGTCCTGCCGAACGAGAACCCGTTCGGGGAGGGGTCGGCGGAGATGGCGGCCCTCGCCGCCTACGAGACGACGTACGGGATCCGCCAGGTCGACGCCTACACCTGGTCCCACCCGGGCGTGGGCCTGGAGTACACCGACAATGGCGGCTACGGCGGCCAGCTCGACGGCACCCAGGCCGCCGTCACCGCCGCCGGCAAGGCCGGACCGTTCGGTTACCTCGGCGGTCAGGTCGCCTTCGAGGACAACTCGCCCCTCGTCCCCGAGAGCTACGGGTTCATGGGCAAGCCGCGGGCCGGCTACACCAGTTACCTCGACGCCCCCGTCGGCTCCGGACGGGCCTCGCTCGTCGGCGAGTACACCCACGACGGGCGCAGCGAGCTGGTCGTCACCTTCGGCTACAACCAGTTCCAGCAGCAGTTCCGGCTGCTGGCCCGCGGGATCGTCGAATGGCTCACCCAGGGCGTCCACCTCGGCCAGAGCCGCAACTACTTCGCGGTCCACGTCGACGACGTCTTCGCCCCCGACGCCCGCTGGAGCAAGGAGCTGAACTGCACGCCCGGCGACTACGCCTGTCCGGGCGGCGAGGGCCAGGAGAGCACCATCCGGATGACCGCCGCCGACGCGCAGTACGCGGCGCAGTGGCAGACGGCCAAGGACTTCAAGCTCGACATGCTCTTCAACGCGGGCGCCGGCGAGGAGTGGAAGACCGCGAACGGCGGCGTCGACGCGATGACCGCCCAGCTCGTGGCCGACCGGGCCAAGTTCCGCTGGATGAACCACACGTACACGCACCCGTTCCTCGGCTGCGTCCAGGACGTCACCACCTCCCCCTGGACCTGCAAGAAGAACGCCCAGGGCGCCATCCAGTACATGAGCCGCGCGGAGATCTCCGCGCAGATCCGCGACAACAACAACTGGGCGGCCGCCAAGGGCATCACCACCGACCGTACCGAACTGGTCACCGGCGAGCACTCCGGACTCAAGACCAACCCGCAGCAGCCCCAGGACAACCCCAACCTGGCCGGAGCCCTCGCCGACAACGGCGTCAAGTGGGCCGGCAGCGACAACTCCCGGGAACCCGCGCAGCGTGCCGTCGGCGCCGCCCTGACCGTCCCGCGCCACCCGATGAACGTGTACTACAACACGGGCACCAACGCGGAGATGGCCGACGAGTACAACTGGATCTATGCCAGCCGCGCCCACGGCGGCAGCGGCATCTGCGAGGACAACCCGGCGACGTCCACCTGCCTCGCGGCCCCGGTCGACGCCGCCACCGGCTACCTGGACTACATCGTCCCCCAGGAGGCCCGGACCGCTCTGCGCCACGTCCTCACCAACGACCCGCGCCCGCACTACGTCCACCAGTCCAACCTCGCCGAGGACCGCACCCTCTACCCCGTCGTCAACCGGGTGCTCGACACCTACCGCACGCTCTACGCGCCGACCGCGCCGATCGTGAACCAGAGCATGAAGGACACCGGCGTCGAGCTCAGCCGTCGCGCGGCCTGGGACAAGGCGCTCGCGAACAACCAGGTCACCGCCTACCGCATCGGCACGGCCGTCACCGTCAAGACGCCCTCCGGAGTGGTCGCCCCGGTGACCGCCCCCACCGGCACCAAGAAGCAGATGCTCCTCGGCACCGCCGACTTCGGCACCGCCTACGCCGGCACCCGCTCCACCTGGACCTCGCCCGAGCTGCTCCAGAGCGCCGTCACGCTCAAGCTGCCCAGCTGACCGTCCCGCGACCCGTCACCCGTACCACCTAGCGCCGGCGCTCCGAACCCAAGGGCGCCGGCCCCTTTTCCGTCCTGGGGGGACACACCGCATGAGCCATGGGCGTCATGTCACCATGCTCACCGAAGGCACCTACCCGCACGTCCACGGGGGCGTCAGCACCTGGTGCGACCAGCTGGTGCGCGGCATGCCGGAGGTCGATTTCAACGTCATAGCCCTGACCGGCTCCGGACGGGAGCCGGTCACCTGGGAACTCCCGCGCAACGTCTACCGCCACATCGCCGTCCCGCTCTGGGGCCCTCCCTCCGGCCGCGGCCGCCGCACCACCCTGCGCGGCAAGGCCCACCGCCGCTTCACCCGGGTGTACGAAACCTTCCTGCTCTCCCTGCTCGACCCGGACCACGGCGGCTTCTCCGGAGCCCTGCGCGAACTGGCCCTCCTCGCCCGGGCCGGGAAACTCGCCCCGGCCCTGCGCTCCGAGTCCGTCCTGCGCCTCCTGATGACCGTCTGGACCCGCCCGGGCCTGACCACCGCCGAGGCCCGGCCCACCATCCACGACGCGCTGACCGCCACCGACCTGCTGGAACACGCGCTGCGCCCGCTCTCCGTACGGATACCGCCCGACAGCGTCGCGCACGCCGTCAGCAGCGGCCTCGCCACCCTCCCCGCGCTCGCCGCCAAGTACCTCGACGACGTGCCCTTCCTCCTGACCGAGCACGGCATCTACCTGCGCGAGCGCTACCTCGGCTACCGCACCGCCGAACAGCGCTGGCCCGTCAAGGCCCTCATGCTCGGCTTCTACCGCGAGCTCAACACCGAGGGCTACCGGCAGGCCGACCTGATCACCCCGTGCAACCAGTACAACCGCCGCTGGGAGGAGCGCGGGGGCGCCGACTCCGAGCGCATCCGGACCGTCTACAACGGCGTCGACCCGCACGCGTTCCCCGAGGCCGGGCCCGAGCCCGAGGTGCCCACCCTCAGCTGGTGCGGCCGCGTCGACCCGATCAAGGACCTCGAAACCCTCATCCGGGCCTACGCGTTCATGCGCGAGGAACTGCCCGAGCTGCGGCTGCGTCTCTTCGGCCCGGTCCCCGCCGGCTGCGAGGGCTACCGGCTCCGGCTGGAGGAGCTGGCCGCCGAACTCGGCGTGGACGACGGCATCACCTACGAGGGCCGCATCGACCAGGTGGCCCGGGCGTACGCGGCCGGTTCGGTCGTCATGCTCTCCTCCATCAGCGAGGGGTTCCCCTTCAGCATCATCGAGGCCATGTCCTGCGGCCGCACCACCGTCTCCACCGACGTCGGCGGGGTCCGCGAGGCCGTCGGCGACACCGGCCTCGTCGTACCGCCGCGCGAGCCGCAGACCATGGCCCGCGCCACCCTCGCCCTGCTCCGCGACGGTGAACGCCGCGCCGAGCTGGGCCGGATGGCCCGCAAGCGCGTGGTGGAGAAGTTCACCCTCCACCAGTCCGTGGACGGCTTCCGGCACATCTACCGGGAACTCGCCGGCCAGCCCGTCCTGCCCGTCCACGAGGGCGACGACTGGACCCAGCGGCTCGGCGACCCCTGGTACCGCGAACTCGCGGCCGACGGGAGCCTGTGGTGAGCGGATCCCTCTGGCTCAAGGCCCCCGGCACCGACGGCGGCTGGGTACCCGTCGGCTCCGCCGCCCGCCGCGGCCCGCGGCGGGCGGGCGGCACCCCCGGAGAGCCGGTCCCGGCCGGCCCCGGCGGGGCGCACGGCCCGGCGCTGGACACCCTCCCCGCCGTTCCCCGGCCGCGCCGCGGCATCCCGGCCGCCGACCCGATGGACGAACTCGCCGACCGGCTCGGCGTGTTCATCTCGGCGGCCGTGCACCCCGACGAGATCGCCGCCATCCTCGAATCCGACGGCATGACCGACGAGTACATCCGGCTCACCTACGGCCGCCCGGACTCCTTCGGTCTCGCCGAGGAGCTGTTCGCCCGGGTGCCCCGTGCCTACCCGGAACCCGCGGACGCCGCCGACCCCTGGAAGGTCTCCCTCACCGCCTGCCTGCTGCGCGGGGTGATCTTCGCGCTGCCCGGCCTGGCCTACGTACTGGGCGCGCCCCTCCTCGACGGCCCCAAGGACCGCCTGGGCCTGCCCGCCGGGACCCTGACCCTGCTCGCCGGCGCGCTCATCGGCTGGGTCTGGGACCAGACCCTGTCCCACCGGGCGTACTCCTGGCTCGGCCTCGGCGACCGGGCCGCCGCCGGACGGACCCTGCTCGTCGGAGCCCCCGCCGGGTCCCTGCTGGGCACCGCCGCCGCACTGGCCGTGCCCGGCGGGCCGCCGTTCTCGTACGCCTTCGCCGCGGGCCAGGCCCTCTACGTCGGCGCCGCCACCGTCCTGCTCGTCCTCGGCCGCGAGCGGGTGCTGCTCGCCGCGCTCGGCCCGATGGCCGCCGGCGCGGTCCTCGCCCTGTTCACGGACCTGCCCGTGCCGGTGCGCATGACCCTGCTCGCCGTGTCCCTCGCGGCCGCCTGCACCCTGGCCGTACGGGAACTGCCGCTCGCCGCCGGCCTGCGCGGCGCCCGGCGGCGCGTCCGGGGGTGGGCGGAGCGCCGCCCGGGCGCCGGCCCGGTGCGCTGGCAGATGCTGCGCGGCGCCGAGGAGGAGCACACCCCGCGCGGACCCCGGCTCGGGGACTCCGTGCCGTACGGGGTCTTCGGCCTCGGCACCGGCCTGCTCGTGTTGTACGCCGCCCTCGGCGAGGTACTGGCCGGCGGCCCGGCCGAAGCCGTCGCCGCCCCCTCGGCGGTGGCCCTCACCCTCAGCATGGGCCCCGCCGAATGGCTGCTCCACCGGTTCCGCAGCGGCAGCCTCGCCGGGCTCCGGGCGGCCCGCTCGCCCCTCGCGTTCTGGGGCCGGATGCTCACCACACTCGCCCAGTGCCTCGCCGCCTACCTGGTGGTGCTGCTGGCCCTGGGCGTGACCGGAACGCTGCTGTGGCCCGACGCCCCCGTCCTCACCGGCGTCCGGGTCGCCACCCTGCTGCTGCTCGGCACCGTGATGTGGACCGGGCTGCTCCTGCAGTCCTTCGGGGCGGTCCGGCCCGCCGCCGTGGTCTGCGCCTCGGCCGCGGTCGCCCAGAGCCTGGCGCTGCTGACCGGGTTCGGACAGCCCCGGATGGTGCAGCTGGTGGTCGCCGCCACGGCCGCCGCGGCCCTGGCCGTCCTGGTCTGCCTGCTCCTCGGCCGCGCCACGGCCCACCGCTGACCCGGGCGGCCGAACCCGGCCTGCCCCACCGCCCGCACCCGACCCGTCCGACCCGTCCGACCCGTCCGACCCGCGAGCCGTACGACGAGAAGAAGGACCCCATGCTGCTGGTGCCCCTGTACGAGCACCCCGCCGACCGCCCCGAGGACTGGGAGCGGGTCATCCGGTCCGCCCGACGGCTGCACTCCGTCGTCCTCAACCCCGACAGCGGACCCGGCGAGGCCCCCGACGAGCGGTTCGCCCTCGTCGCCGAGCGGCTGCGCGAGGCCGGGGTCCCCGTCCTGGGGTACGCCGACACCGACTACGGGCGCCGCCCGCACGCCGCCGTGGTCCAGGACCTGCTGCGCCACCGCGACTGGTACGGCACCGACGGGGCGTTCCTCGACCAGGCCGCCTCCGGCCCCGACCTGCTCGGGCACTACGGACGGCTCTCCGTCGCCGCCCGCGCCGCGGGCGCCCGCACCCTCGTCCTGAACCACGGGGTCCACCCCCACCCCGGCTACGCCACGCTCGCCGACCTCCTCGTCACCTTCGAAGGCCCCTGGGACGCCTACCAGGACGCCTCGCCCGTGCCACCGTGGACCGCCGACCACCCCGCCGAACGGTTCTGCCACCTCGTGTACGCCGTCCCGCCCGGCGCCCCCGCCGAACTCGCCGGGGAACTCGCCACCGAACGGGGCGCGGGGGTGCACTGCGCGGTTCCCGGAGGCGGCGCGCACCCGTGGGGGACCCTCCCGTACGCCCTGGAGGCGGCGGGATGAACCGTTTCCCCACCGGGCAGACGCGCCCGCGGGCCCGTCTGCTGCTGCTCGTACCCCTCCTGCTCCTCGCCGCGTGCACGAGCGCGCCGCAAGAGGACGACGAGGAGCCCTACCCGTGGCCCGGACAGGCGCCGGGGCAGCGGTGGCAGCCCCGGCCCGGGGTCGGCTGGCAGTGGCAGCTCACCGGGAAGCTCGACACCTCGGTGAACGCGCCGGTGTACGACGTCGACGGGTTCACCACGACGGCCCGGCAGGTCTCCGCGCTCAAGAAGGCCGGGCGCAAGACCATCTGCTACCTCTCGACCGGCGCCTGGGAGGACTTCCGGCCCGACGCCGACGCCTTCCCCGAGGAGCTGCTCGGCCAGGGCAACGGCTGGGAGGGCGAGCGCTGGCTGGACGTACGGCGGCTGGACGCGCTGGAACCGCTGATGGCGAAGCGGTTCGACATGTGCCGGGACAAGGGGTTCGACGCGGTGGAGCCCGACAACATGGACGCCTACCAGAACCCCTCCGGGTTCCCGCTCACCGCCGCCCACCAGCTGGCGTACAACCGGCTGATCGCGAAGCTCGCCCACGACCGGGGGCTGGCCGTCGGCCTGAAGAACGACCTCGACCAGATCCCGCAGCTCGTCGGGGAGTTCGACTTCGCCGTCAACGAGCAGTGCGCGCAGTACCGCGAATGCGACCGGCTGACCCCGTTCATCGAGGCCGGCAAGGCCGTCTTCCATGTCGAGTACGAGCTGCCGGCGGAGCGGTTCTGCGCGCGCTCCAGGGAGCTGGGTCTCAGCTCCCTGGAGAAGAAGTACGACCTGGACGCGTGGCGCGAAGCCTGCTGAGCCGCCCCTTTTTCGGCGGCTCGGTTCGCCTCCGGGGCGCCGAAGCCCGGCTCACGGGGCGCCCCTTCGGCTCACTCGCCTGGGCCGGGCCTCAGAGCGGGAGGACGGCGTGTACCCGGTAGCCGCCGCCGAACCGGGGCCCGGCGAAGCAGGACCCGCCCAGGGCGCCGGCCCGTTCGCGCATGCCGAGCAGCCCGTGGCCGCCGCCCGGATCGGCCGGCTCCGCGGCGGGGGCGGCGGCCGGGGAGCCGCCGTCGTCCAGAACGGTCACCTCCACCGAAGGCCCGATCCGCACCACGCTCACCTCGGCGCGGGCCTCCGGGCCGGCGTGCTTGCGCACGTTGGTCAGCGCCTCCTGGATGACCCGGTACGCCGCCAGGTCCACCGCGGCGGGCAGCGCGCCCGGATCGCGGTCCGCGGCCCCCGGGCCCAGCTGGACGATCACCTCGACCGGCAGGCCGGCGTTGCGGAAGGTGTCCACCAGCGCGTCCAGCACGGCCAGCCCGGGCGCGGGCTCGGTGGGCGCCTGCGGGTCGCCGGACTGGCGCAGCAGCCCCACCGTTGCCCGCAGCTCGTTCAGCGCCGAGCGGCTGGCGTCCCGTACGTGGGCCAGCGCCTCCTTGGCCTGGTCGGGGCGCTTGTCCATCACGTGGGCGGCCACCCCCGCCTGCACGTTGACCAGGGCGATGTGGTGGGCCACGACGTCGTGCAGGTCCCGGGCGATCCGCAGCCGCTCCTCGGCGACACGGCGCCGGGCCTCTTCCTCACGGGTCCGCTCGGCCCGTTCCGCCCGCTCCCGTATGGCGTCGATGAAGGCCCGGCGGCTGCGCACCGCGTCCCCGGCGGCGGCGGCCATCCCGGTCCAGGCGAAGATGCCGAGGTTCTCCTGCGCGTACCAGGGCAGCGGCCCGGCCAGCATGGCCACGCCCGTCAGGCCCGCCATGGTGAGCACGCCGATCCGCCAGGTCGTGGGCCGGTCGGTGCGGGCGGCCACCGTGAACAGCGCGATCACCGCGCACATGACGACGGGGGCCCGCGGCTCCCCGGTGGTCAGCTCCAGCAGCGACAGCGCGCAGGTCACGGCCAGCACGGTGCGCGGCCGCCGGCGCCGCAGCACCAGGATGGACGCGCCGAGCAGCATCAGCAGCAGGGACAGCGGCTCGGGGTCACGGGTGCCGAAGGTCGGCCCGTGGGGGCCGTGCGGATCGGCGTACGAGCCGACGACCATGGCGACGAACGCCCCGAACGCCAGCACGGCGTCGGTCGCGAGCGGATGGTCCCGCATCCACAGCCGGGTGGGCCCGAACGGCCCGGGGGGTGTCGTCACCCCGATACGGTACGGCCTGCCGGACCGGGACCGGCACCGGTCACGACACCCCCTAGCGGGTGTCCACGGGCGGCGGGCGCCGGAGCGGAGGGACCGGGGAGCGTTCCGGGCCCCAGGCGGCCCGGACCAGGCACACCGCCATGACGGCCGCGATGGCGGCGAGGTGCTCCTTTCCGGCGAGGTTGTCCTTGACCAGGACCTCACCGATCATCACCAGGACCACCAGGGCGCCGGTCAGGTAGGCCCGGTAGCGCCAGCACACGTAGATGGCGAGCCCCACCACCGCCGCCGAGGGGCCGGTGTCGTTGACGATGCGGTCGGACACCGGCAGGCCGAAGGGGTGGTCCGGGCTGAGGGAGAGCCCGATCCGCGCGTACGTGGTGCCGGCGAGGGTGGCGACGTAGCCGACGAGCAGCGTGCGCCACCAGCCGACGCAGATCTCCGAGATCCCGAACACGAGCAGGATCTGCGCGAGCGCCCCCCACACCGGCAGGTCCAGGGCGGGCACGAACAGCGACAGGGGAGTGCGCAGCAGGGCGAGCCACAGCGGGTCGACCGCTTTGACGGACCCGAGGTTCTGGACGGGCTGGAAGCCCCAGGAGGTGTTCTGCACGATCTGGAAGACCGAGGTCAGACAGACCGCGCCGAGGGTCATCGGGACCGCCCGCCACTTCTCGTGGACGAGGGCGTCCCGGACGGTCCAGAACATGGGTCCCCCCTCGCGCCGGGCGAACCGGCGCGAGGGGGACGTGGTCCGCGCTGTCAACGGCGGGTCTCCAGGTGTCTGCGGTGCAGCCACTTCGGAAGGCCGGGGGCCTCCAGGAAGCCCTCGGCCCGGCCCGCCGCGATGCCGATCCGCAGCAGGTCCGAACTCTTCTCGAAGAGCATGAACCGCGGTTCCCAGATCGGCCGGTATTTGGCATTGGCCCGGTAGAGGGACTCGATCTGCCACCAGCGGGAGAAGAAGCTCAGCAGCGAGCGCCACAACCGCAGCACCGGACCGGCGCCGAGGCGGGACCCGCGCTCGAAGACGGACCGGAACATCGCGAAGTTCAGCGAGACCTGCGTGACCCCGATCTCCTTGGAGCGTTCCAGGAGTTCGATCACCATGAACTCCATCAGGCCGTTCTCGGAGTCCCGGTCGCGGCGCATCAGGTCCAGCGACAGGCCCTTCGGCCCCCACGGTACGAAGGACAGCACCGCCCGCAGGTCACCGTTGCCGTCGGTGCACTCCAGCATCACGCACTGGCCGTCGCCGGGATCACCCAGCCGGCCCAGCGCCATCGAGAAGCCGCGCTCGGTCGCGCCGTCGCGCCAGTCGTCGGCGCGCAGCAGCAGTACGTCCATCTCCTCGGCCGGGATGTCGGCGTGGCGGCGGATGCGGACCGTGTACCCGGCCCGCTTCACACGGTTGTACGCCTGCCGGACGGTCCGCATGGCGCGGCCGTCCAGGGTGAACTCGGCGGTCTCCACGATCGCCTCGTCGCCCAGCTCCAGCGCGTCGAGGCCGTGCCGGGCGTAGATCTGGCCGGCCTCCTCGCTCGCGCCCATCACGGCGGGGACCCAGCCGTGCTCGCGGGCCTCGGCCAGCCACGGCTCGATGGCGCCCGGCCACGCCTCGGGGTCGCCGATCGGGTCGCCCGAGGCCAGCGAGACGCCGCCGACGACGCGGTAGGTGACGGCGGCCTTGCCCGTGGGGGACCAGATGACGGACTTCTCGCGGCGCAGCGCGAAGTAGCCGAGCGAGTCGCGGTCGCCCTGCCGGGCGAGCAGGGCGCGCAGCCGTTCCTCGTCCTCCTCGGAGAGCGGGTCGACGACGCGGCGGGAGCGGAACGCGGCGAACAGCACGGCGAGGAGCAGCAGCATCGACATCACGTTGACGACGACGTCCACCCAGCCGGGCGTGGTGATCGCGCGCGAGGCCTGGGCGTCGGGCGCCAGGGTGATCAGCCGCATCACCCCGTACCGCCAGCGGGCCAGGAACGTGGCCTCGGAGCTGTCCGGGTCGGTGTTCGTGACGCCGACGAGCAGCGCCGCGACCAGCGAGGTGACGAGCAGGCCGACGGCGGCGACGACCGTGGCCAGCGCCGGATTGGAGCGGTCGCCACGGGCGTAGAACTCCCGGCGGCCCAGCCACAGGGAGCCGACGAACGCGGCGGTCAGGCCGAGGGACACCCAGTTCTGGGCGTGGTCCCGGAACTCCGGGTAGCACAGGCTCAGCTCGCCCTGCGTGCACGGTGCGAACGCCGCGGTGGCGAAGGCCAGCAGCAGCGCTCCGCCCAGCACCAGGTTCAGGATCCACGCGGCCCGCTTGCGGCGGCCCATCGTGACCGCCAGCAGCAGCGAGAACAGCCCGGAGGCGAAGCCCGCCGTGAGGAGGTACGGGGTGTAGAAGTCCTCGGTGTTGTGCCGCCGCAGGTCCTGCCCGAGCGAAAGCCACACCGCGCTGAGGAAGTTGACGAAGGTGACGACGCGCAGATACCAGACGGCGAACGCCGCGCCCCGTCGTGAGCGCGCGGTCCCCCGGCCGGTCTCCCGGCCGCCGCCCGCCCCCTTGCCGGCGGTGTCGCCGCCGGCCTCTTTCCTTCCGGATGCCGAGCCCGGTGCCTGTGACGCGCCGCGGTCGGTCTCTACGCTGGTCAAACGGACCTCTCCCATAAAAAGCGATCATATGGGGCGCCACTGGCCAGGAACGGGCCGTACCGGGGCCGCGGCCTGGTCAGGGCCGCGAACCCCGGCGGCTCACACCGTCGGTTCCTGCGCCGCCCCTCCCCGGACCTCGTCCGGGGACGCCCCCGCCGGGAGTTCCGCCGCGAGTGCGGCGGCCGCCTGGACCAGGGGGAGGGCCAGCAGCGCCCCGGTTCCCTCGCCCACTGTGACGCCGTGGTCGAGTACAGGGTTGAGTGCCATGCGGTCCAGTGCCTTCGCCTGGCCCGGCTCGCCGCTCGCCTGACCGGCCAGCCACCAGTCCGGAGCCCGGAACGCGGCCCGCTGGGCCACCAGTCCGCAGGCCGCCGAGACGACACCGTCGAGGATCACCGGGGTCCGGCGCACGGCGCACTGGAGCAGAAAGCCGGTGATCGCGGCCACGTCGGCGCCGCCCACGGCCCCCAGCAGCGCGACCTGGTCGCCGAGGACCGGCCGGGCCCGGCGCAGCGCGTCGCGGATCGCCGCGCACTTGCGCATCCAGGCGAGGTCGTCGATCGGCGCGCCGCCGCGGCCGGTGACCACGGAGGCGTCGGTTCCGCACAGGGCGGCGACGAGGGTGGCGGCCACCGTGGTGCCGCCGACGCTGAGGTCCCCGAGGACGACCAGGTCCGTTCCCGAATCGGCCTCCTCGTCGGCGATCCGCATCCCGAGGCGCAGCGCGTCACGGGCCTCCTCGACGGTCAGCGCGTCCTCCACGTCGATCCGGCCGCTGCCGCGCCGCACGCGGTGCTTCACCACGTCCTCGGGGAGCAGGCCGGGGTCGCAGTCCAGCCCGGCGTCGACGATCCGTACGGTCGCCCCGAACCGGCGGGCCAGCACGGCGACGGGGCTGGCCCCGTCGAGCACGGCCCGCACCAGCTCGTGGGCGCTCCCGGCGGGCCGGGCGGAGACGCCCTCGGCGGCGATCCCGTGGTCGGCGGCGAACAGCACGACGCGGGGCCGCTCGATCGGCTTGACCGGCACCTGCCCCTGCGCGGCGGCGAGCCACTCGGCCAGCTCGTCGAGCCGGCCCAGCGCGCCGGGCGGCACGGCCAGCCGTTCACGGCGTTCCTCGGCATCACGCCGGACGCCCCCGTCGGGGCGCTCGATCAGATCGGAGAAGTCGTCGAGATTCAGCGTGGTCATCTGCCAGAGAGTACAGCCGGTGAGGCCCTCCCCTTGGGGGCGCGGTGAGGATCGGTCAGGTCCCGCCGGCCGGCTCAGTCCTTCAGCACCAGCACCTGTCCGGCGACCACCAGCAGGACGTGCTCGCACTCGGCGGCGACCGCGGTGTTGAGGCGGCCCAGTTCGTCGCGGAAGCGCCGCCCGGAGGCCGTCGCGGGGACGATTCCCGACCCCACCTCGTTGCTGACCAGCACCACCGGCCGCCGGGCCGCACGGACCGCCCGCGCCAACTCCGCCGAGCGGTCGTGCAGGTGCCGGCGGCCGCCCTGGGCCCACACCTCGTCGTCCCAGGCCCCGGCCCGGTCCATCGCGTCGGTGAGCCACAGCGCCAGGCAGTCCACGAGCAGCGGCGGCCCGGTCTCGGCCAGCAGCGGGACCAGGTCGCAGGTCTCCACCGTCCGCCAGGTCGCCGGCCGGCGCTCCCGGTGCAGGCCGACGCGGTGGGCCCACTCGGCGTCCCCGTCCCGGGTGCCGCCGGTGGCCGCGTAGACCACCCCGGGGAAGCCCTCCAGGCGCCGCTCCGCCTCGAAGGACTTGCCCGAGCGGGCCCCGCCCAGCACCAGCGTCCGGCGCGGCGGGGCCGGTGCCGCGTGGTACTCGCCGGCGATCACCGTGGTCCCGTCCGCCACCGCCCGGGCCCCGGCGGCCGCGCAGCGCCGCTCCAGTTCCCGGCCCGGCGGGGTGTCGTGGTCCAGGTGCACCGCGATCACGTCCGTGGCCGTGCCGACCGCGCCGCTCGCCCGCAGCCTCGCCAGCGCCTCGGGCCGTCCGAGCACGTCCGCGAGGACCATGTCGTACGGGCGCTGCCCGGTCGTCCCGTTGGTTCCGGCCGGGGCCCCGCCGGGCGGCAGGTACAGCAGCCTGCTGCCGTCCGGGCCCGTCACCTCGTACCCGGTGCCGGGCGCGTCCATGGGCACCGCCCGCACCCGGTGCCCCGAGATCACCGCCAGCTCCCGGCCGTCCGGCACCCGCCCGGCGGCCGGCAGCCCGGGCGGCAGCTCCACCGGCGGGCCGTCGTGCGGGTGGGTCAGCAGGACCTGCCGTACGCCGGCCAGGGAATGCCCGGCCCGGGCGCCCGCCAGCACGGCCCCCGGGGTCAGGTCCAGCAGTAGGGCGCCGTCCACGAGGACGGCCGTGGCCGCGCGGGACCAGGGGCCGACGGAGAGCGCGCAGGCCGCGCAGGGGCAGCCGGGGCGGGGCAGACCCTCGGGTGTGCCGGTGCCGAGCAGAGTGAGTTCCACAGGATGATCCTCCCGCGTCGCCGGGAGAGCTGCGCGCCCGGTTACTCTGCGGGCACACTCAAGGCGAGAAGCGCGCGAACAGCGGACAGCGGACGAGCAACGGAGGCGGACATGGCGTGGACGTGGCGGTTCGAGACGGCCGACGGCAGCGAGGCGAGCCCGTCGGTGGTGCCGGAGGAGTTCACCACGCAGGGCGACGCGGAGTCCTGGATCGGGGAGTACTGGAAGGACCTGCTGGAGGGCGGCACCGAGCAGGTCAAGCTGTCCGACGACAGCGGGACCGAGCTGTACACGATGAGCCTGCGCGCGGCGCTCGACGCCTAGCGGTTCTCCTCCGGGAGCGGTCGCCCGCTCCCGGAGGGCCCGCGGCCCGGTCGGCCGGGGGCCCGTCGAGCCGCAGGCGCCGAGGTCCGGCCGTGCGGCGGGTCAGCCCCGTACGCCGCACAGGTGCAGCAGCGCCGCGACCCCGCGGTAGGGGTCGGTGCGCCCGGCGCGGTCCTCGGCGGCCAGCAGCCGCTCCAGCTCCTCGTCGGGCGGGAGGGTCTCGCCGGCCTCGGTCCCGTCGGTGAAGACGCGCACCCCGTACCAGGACTGGAGCGGCGCCCCGATGCCCGACAGCGTGGCCGTCAGCCCGGCGAGCCGGTCGGCGCGCACGTCGAGGCCCAGCCGGTTCGTGTAGTCGAGGCTCTCGAAGGCACTCAGCGCCCCCGCCCAGTCGCCGCTCAGCCCGGGCCGCATGGCGAGCGCGTCGCCGTTGCGCACGAGCAGGGACAGCAGGCCGCCGGGGGCCAGCATCCGGGCCAGCCCGGCGAGCATGGCGTCCGCCTCGGGCACATACATCAGCACGCCGTGGCACAGCACCACGTCGAAGCTGCCCGGCAGGAAGTGGGCACCGGTCTCCCGGCCGTCGCCCTCCATGAGGCGGACCCGGTCGCGGATCCCGGCGGGCTCCTCGGCCAGCACCTCGCGGGCGACGGTCAGCATCCCGGGGTCCTGCTCCAGACCGGTCACCTTGTGTCCGGCGCGGGCCAGGCGCAGGGCCTGCGTGCCCTGGCCCATGCCGACGTCGAGGACGCGCAGCCGCTGCCCGACCGGGAAGCGCTGCGCGATCTGCTCCTCCACCTGCCGGCCGACGAGTTCCTGGCGCACCGCGTTGCGCAGCCCGCCCAGGCCCTCGAGCCATATGCGGGCACCGCCCGAGAAGCCCTCGCCCGCAGCCGTGGCTCCGGGCGCCACTGAACTCAGGGCCGTTCCCCGCGCTTGACCTGCGGCTTGGGCAGGCGGAGCCGGCGCATCTGGAGGGTGCGCATGAGGCCGTACGCGACGGCGCCGCGGCGCGGCTCGTCCGGGAAGCGCTCGTTCAGCGACTTGCGGAGGCGGAAGACGAGGCCGACGGAGTCGACGATGATCAGCGCGATCACGCCGAGCCACAGCATCAGCGCGATGTTCTGGATCGAGGGGACCCGCACCATGCTCAACACCAGGATGATCACTGCCAGCGGCAGGAACATCTCGGCGACCGAGAAGCGGGAGTCCACGTAGTCGCGGACGAACCGGCGGACCGGGCCCTTGTCACGGACGGGCAGGTAACGCTCGTCGCCATTGGCCAGAGCCTCGCGCTGCTTCGCCATCTCTACACGGCGGCGCTCACGGGCTCGCTTGGCATCCTCCTTGCGATTGCCGGTCGAGGCCACCACGGCCTTGCGCTGCGACTGGGCCACAGCACGCTTCGGCGTAGGGCGGCCCTTCGGGGCCTGCGGGTTACGGGGCTGCGAGAGGTCGGCGCTCACCTTGTCGGTGGCGGCGGCCTTCTCTTCCTTGGAGGAGCGGCTACCAAACACAAAACCCAAGCCTACGTGGTTGCGGGCACCCGCCCCACCCCGCTGGGGAACGATCCGGCAACGGCGGGCGTCTTCCAGTTGCACGGTCCGTCCGGTGGGCCCCTCTCCTGGGATCACCTACTTCTTACGCCTGACAGGGCGCGGGTGTAGTCGTCCTGGAGGAGGAGCGCATCCGTGCTCGAACAGTGCGGTAATGGAGACAGGGCCCGTACTGTGGGTCTTGTCGGTGACCTTGAGCGAAGTCCGTCAGAAGGGGGCGCGCGAAGCCCATGAGCGGTGTCATGAAGCGTATGGGGATGATCTTCCGCGCGAAGGCGAACAAGGCCCTTGACCGGGCCGAGGACCCGCGCGAAACCCTCGACTACTCGTACCAGAAGCAGCTGGAGCTGCTTCAGAAGGTACGCCGCGGAGTCGCCGACGTGGCGACCTCCCGCAAGCGCCTGGAGCTGCAGCTGAACCAGCTGCAGGGCCAGTCGGCCAAGCTGGAGGACCAGGGCCGCAAGGCGCTGGCCCTGGGCCGCGAGGACCTGGC
Organism: Streptomyces sp. NPDC002044; assembly: GCF_040296725.1. NCBI lineage: Bacteria > Bacillati > Actinomycetota > Actinomycetes > Kitasatosporales > Streptomycetaceae > Streptomyces > Streptomyces sp. NPDC002044. Next base: position 26,323 of record NZ_JBEOXU010000031.1, on the reverse strand, counting down.
CCGCGAGGCCCTGGCCCGCCGCTCCTCCCTCCAGCAGCAGGTCAGCGACCTGGAGGTGCAGCACCAGACCCTCCAGGGCGAGGAGGAGAAGCTGACCCTCGCCGCACAGCGCCTCCAGGCCAAGGTGGACGCGTTCCGGACGAAGAAGGAGACCATCAAGGCCACCTACACCGCGGCCCAGGCGCAGACCCGGATCGCGGAGTCCTTCTCCGGCATCTCCGAGGAGATGAGCGACGTCGGCCTGGCCATCCAGCGGGCCGAGGACAAGACCGCCCAGCTCCAGGCCCGCGCCGGCGCGATCGACGAGCTGCTGGCCTCCGGCGCGCTCGACGACCGCAGCGGCCTCGGCTCCAAGGACGACATCCAGGCCGAGCTGGACCGCCTCTCGGGCGGTACGGACGTGGAGCTCGAACTCCAGCGGATGAAGGCCGAGCTGGCGGGCGGCACGTCCGCGCAGCAGCCGGCCATCGAGGGCGGCGGCGCCCCGGGGACCGCCCAGCCGCCGCGGACCCAGCACCGGTTCGACAAGCAGTAGGACGGGGCCCGTCATGATTGTCCGCATCATGGGGGAGGGCCAGGTGGAGATGGCCGACCGCCACTTCACCGAGCTCAACAGGCTGGACGACGAGCTGCTCGCGGAGATGCAGCGTGGCGACGAGGAGGGCTTCCGGCGCACGCTGGGCGCGCTCCTCGAAGCGGTACGGCGCCTGGGCGAACCACTGCCCGACGAGACGCTGCAGCCGTCCGAGCTGATCCTGCCCGGGCCGGACGCCGGCCTGGACCAGGTCAGGGCGATGCTCGCCGACGACGGCCTGATCCCGGGCTGAGTCCCGAGACCGGCCGGCGCCACGGGCCCGCCCCCCCGCAACGGGGGCGGGCCCGCCGTCGTGTGGTGCGCCGGTCCCGCCGGTGTGCCGGCTCAGCTTCCCGGCGGCTTCTCCGGCGCCGCGGCGACGGCGCGCTCCTCGTCGGGGGTGCCGCCGATGAAGTTCTCGAACCGCCGGCGCGGCGTCGACCACCGCCGGTCGTGGTGGAAGGCGCGCAGCGCCGCCTTGGCGCGGGCGCGGGGGCGCTTCCCGTAGAACCGCTTCGCGTACGGGGAGTCCGGCCGGGCGAGGCGGACCGCGCCGATGAGTGCCACGAAGGGGATGACGGTCCCGAAGAACGCGGTACGGGCCTTGCCCTTCCACAGGGCGATCAGCGCGAGGAAGAAGTTCGTGGCCGTGTTCATGACCACGAGCCCGCGGCTCTGCCGCTCCTCGGGGGTGAGGTCGTTCACCCCGAACGGCACGAACCCGCCGAGGACCAGCGCCACGAGGGCGGCCGTCAGCACCACGATCTCCACGCTCTTGCGGCCCTGCTCGCTCCAGTAGACGTCGTCGAGGTGCAGGATCAGGGCGAACTCGTCCAGGACCAGGCCCGCCCCCAGGCCGAAGATGACCGCCGAGAGGGCCGCGCCGAAACTGTGCCGGGCGCTGGCGACCGCCCCGAAGCCGCCGATGATCACCAGGATGACGCCCGGCACCACGTGGTGGATGTGCATCCCGCCCGGGGTGACGTTCTTGAACGGTCCCCGTCCCGCCCTGATCAGCCGGGTGATCACGCGGGTGATCAGGAAGGACATGACGAACGAGAGCAGCGCCAGCAGCAGGGGCAGCTTCCCCGGCTCCATGATGTTGCGATACCACCACTGACCCATCGCATCCGCTCCCTCTCCGGCCGGATACGAGATGGCCGGATACCGATTTTGCCCGTAATGGGTAACTTACCGCCCGGCGCCGACCGGTAGCGTTCGCGCCGATGAAAGATTTGTTCGATGACCCGCCCATGGCGCCGCCGCCGGAACGCGCCTCGCTGCGCGACGGCCTCCGCTTCGCGTTCGGCACGCTCACCGTGCTGCCCGCCCGCATCACCCGCTGGGACCGGCCCGCCGCCCGGACCGGCATGGCCTGCGCCCCGCTCGCCGGACTGGCCGTCGGCCTGCTCGCGGCCGTCCCGGGCGCGCTGCTGCTGGTGTGCGGCGGGGGGCCGCTGCTCGCCGCGGCCGTGACCGTCGCCGTACCGGCCGCCCTCACCCGGGGGCTGCACCTCGACGGGCTCGCCGACACCGCGGACGGGCTGGGCAGCGCCAAACCCGCCGAGGACGCGCTGCGCGTCATGAAGCAGTCCGACATCGGCCCCTTCGGCGTCGTGGCCCTGCTGCTCGTGCTGCTCGTCCAGGTCGCCGCCCTGGCCGACGCCTACGCCGACAGCTGGGTCCGCGGCTCCCTCGCCGCCGTCACCGCAGCCGTGGCCGCCCGCCTCGCCATGACCCTCGCCGCCCGCGACGGCGTACCGCCCGCCCGCCCCGGGGGCCTCGGCGCCGCCGTCGCCGGGGCGGTACCGCGCGGCGTGGCCGCCGTGCTCGCCGCGCTCACCGTGCTGCTCGCCGCCGCCTGCGCCCTCCCGCTCGGCCTGCCGTCCGCCGTCGCGCACGCGGCCGCGGTGCTGGCCGCCCTCGGCGCGGCGGAGCTGCTGCTGCGGCGCTGCGTACGGCGCTTCGACGGGGTCACCGGGGACGTCTTCGGCGCCGTGGCCGAGGTCGCGGCGACCGCGGCCCTGGTGGTGCTGGCCCTGGGCTGACCGGCCGGGGCGCCCGCGGACCCGGCGTCCGCGCGCCCGCACGTACGCTCACCCCGTGGACCACACTCCGACGGAACCGACCGCCGACGCGCCCATCCGCGTCCTGCTCGCCGACGACCAGGCACTGCTGCGCAGCGCCTTCAGGGTGCTCGTGGACTCCGAACCCGACATGGTGGTCGTCGGCGAGGCGGCGGACGGCGCCGGGGCCTTCGAGGCCGCCCGGCGCGAACGCCCCGACGTCGTCCTCATGGACATCCGCATGCCCGGCACCGACGGGCTCGCCGCCACCCGCATGATCAGCGCGGATCCGGAACTGGCCGCCGTGCGCGTCGTCATGCTGACGACCTTCGAGGTCGACGAGTACGTGGTCGCGGCCCTGCGCGCCGGTGCCTCCGGCTTCCTCGGCAAGGGCGCCGAGCCCGACGAACTGCTCAACGCCATCCGCGTCGCCGCCGCGGGCGACGCGCTGCTCTCCCCGGCCGCCACCCGGGGGCTCATCGCCACCTTCCTGGCCCAGGGCGGCGGCGCCGACACCCCCGCCACCGGGTCCGCGCACTCCGAGCGCCTCGCCGCGCTCACCGGCCGCGAGCGCGAGGTCCTCGTCCTCGTCGCCTCGGGACTGTCCAACGACGGGATCGCCGGCCGGCTGGAGGTCAGCCCGCTCACCGTCAAGACCCACGTCAACCGGGCCATGGCCAAACTCGGCGCCCGCGACCGCGCCCAGTTGGTGGTCATCGCCTACGAATCGGGCCTGGTCCGCCCGCGCACCGACTAGCGCGCGGCCGACCGCAGTAGTACGGCGTACTGCGGGCGCGGTATGCCGCACATAAGGACGGCACCTGCGAGCGACGCAGCCCGCTCCGGGCATGGGAAAGGCTGGGGAGCCACGCCTCCACCACTGCAGAGAGATCCCATCCATGTCCTGGCTGTCCCGCTTCAGCCTCGCCCAAAGGCCGTTGATCGGCCTCGTGTCGCTCGTGGCGCTCCTCTTCGGCGCCATAGCCGTCCCGCAGCTCAAGCAGCAGCTGCTGCCGTCCATCGAACTGCCGATGGTGTCCGTGCTCGCGCCGTACCAGGGCGCTTCGCCCGACGTGGTGGAGAAGCAGGTCGTCGAACCGATCGAGGCCATGCTGGGGGGCGTCGACGGCATCACCGGCATCACGTCCACCGCCAGCGAGGGCAACGCCCTCGTCATGGCCACCTTCGACTACGGCGACAGCGGCACCAAGCAACTCGTCGCCGACGTCCAGCAGGCCGTCAACCGGGCCCGCGTCCGGCTGCCCGCCGAGGTCGACCCGCAGGTCGTCGCCGGTTCCACCGACGACATCCCGACCGTCATCCTGGCCGTCACCTCCGACAAGGACCAGCAGGCGCTCGCCGACCGGCTGGAGGGATCCGTCGTCCCCGTCCTGTCGGACATCGAGGGCGTCGGCCAGGTCACCGTGGACGGGGTCCAGGACCTCCAGGTCACCGTCACCCCCGACGACGCCAGGCTCGCGGCCGCGGGCCTCGACGGCGCCGCGCTCGCCCAGGGCCTCCAGGCGGGCGGCGCGACCGTCCCGGCCGGCTCCTTCGACGAACAGGGCAAGAACCGCACCGTCCGCGTCGGCTCCGGCTACACCTCCCTCGCCCAGCTGGAGGACCTGCGCCTGAGCCCCGGCCCGGGCAAGCCCGCGGTCCGTCTCGCCGACGTGGCCACGGTGAAGCAGGAGCCCGCCAGGGCCGCCTCGATCACCCGCACCAACGGCAAGCCCAGCCTCGCCCTCGTCCTCACCATGGACAAGGACGGCAGCGCCGTCGCCATCTCGGACGCGGTCAAGGACAAGCTGCCCGAACTGCGCTCCACCCTCGGCGCCGGAGCCGAGCTGACCGTCGTCAGCGACCAGGGCCCGGCCGTCGCCAAATCGATCTCCAGCCTCACCACCGAGGGCCTGCTCGGCCTGGTCTTCGCGGTGATCGTGATCCTGGTCTTCCTCGCCTCGGTGCGCTCGACGCTGGTCACCGCGGTCTCCATCCCGCTCTCGGTCGTCCTCGCGCTCATCGTGCTGTGGACCCGCGACCTGTCGCTCAACATGCTCACCCTGGGCGCGCTCACCATCGCCATCGGCCGCGTCGTCGACGACTCGATCGTGGTCCTGGAGAACATCAAGCGCCACCTCGGCTACGGCGAGGAACGCGAGAGCGCCATCATCACCGCGGTCAGGGAAGTGGCCGGCGCGGTCACCTCCTCCACGCTCACCACCGTCGCCGTCTTCCTGCCGATCGGCCTGGTCGGCGGCATGATCGGCGAGCTGTTCGGCTCCTTCTCGCTGACCGTCACCGCGGCCCTGCTGGCCTCGCTGCTCGTCTCCCTCACCGTCGTGCCGGTGCTCTCGTACTGGTTCCTCCGCGCGCCGAAGGGCGTCACGGCCGGGGACGCGGAGAGCGCCGCCAAGGCCCGCCGCGAGGCGGAGGAGAAGGAGGCGCGCAGCCGCCTCCAGCGGTTCTACGTACGCGTCCTGGGCTTCGCCACCCGGCGCCGGCTCACCAGCGTGGCCATCGCGGTGGTCGTGCTCGTCGCCACCTTCGGGATGACCCCCCTGCTGAAGACCAACTTCTTCGACCAGGGCGAGCAGGACGTCCTGACGATCAAGCAGGAGCTCCCCCCGGGCACCTCGCTGGCCGCCTCCGACGAGGCGAGCCGCACGGTGGAGACGGTCCTGGCCTCGGTCAAGGGCGTCAAGAGCCACCAGGTGACCGTCGGTTCCTCCGGCTTCCTCGCCGCCTTCGGTGGCGGCACCGGCTCCAACCAGGCGTCCTTCCAGGTCTCGCTGAAGGACGCCGGCGACGCCGCCGCCGTGAAGAAGGACATCGAGGGCGCCCTCGCCGGGCTCGACGGCATCGGCGAGACCCGGATCACGGCCGGCGACGGCTTCGGCAGCCAGAACCTCAGCGTGGTCGTGAAGGCCGGCGACGGCGCGGTCCTGGCCAAGGCCGCCGAGCAGGTCCGCGCGGAGGTGGCCACCCTCAAGGACGTCACCGACGTGCAGAGCGACCTGTCCCAGTCCGTACCCCGGATCTCGGTGACCGCCACCCCCAAGGCCGCCGAAGCGGGCCTGAACCAGGCCGCGCTGGGCGCGATCGTCGCGCAGGCCGTACGGGGCAACCCGGCGGGCAAGGCCGTACTGGACGACACCGAGCGGGACATCGTCATCAAGTCCGCGGTGCCGGCCACCACCCTGGCCGAACTCCAGGCCCTCCCGGTCGGCCCGGTCAGGCTCGGCGACATCGCCGAGGTCAAGGAGGTCCCCGGCCCGGTCGGCATGACCCGGATCGACGGCGCCCGCGCCGCCACCATCACCGCCAAGCCGGCCGGCGACAACACGGGCGCGGTCAGCAGCACGCTCCAGGCCAAGATCAAGGCACTGGACCTGCCCGACGGAGCCACGGCGTCCATCGGCGGCGTCTCCGAGGACCAGGACGAGGCATTCGCCTCGCTGGGCCTGGCCATGTTCGCCGCCATCGCGATCGTGTTCATGCTGCTGGTCGCCACCTTCCGGTCGCTGGTCCAGCCGCTGATCCTGCTGGTCTCCATCCCGTTCGCGGCGACCGGCGCCCTCGGCCTGCTGATCGTCACGGGCACCCCCATGGGCGTCCCGGCGATGATCGGCATGCTGATGCTCATCGGCATCGTGGTGACCAACGCGATCGTCCTGATCGACCTGGTCAACCAGTACCGCGCCCAGGGTCTGGGCGTCGTCGAGGCGGTCGTCGAGGGCGGACGGCACCGGCTGCGCCCGATCCTGATGACGGCCCTCGCGACGATCTTCGCCCTGCTCCCGATGGCGCTGGGCGTCACCGGCGAGGGTGGCTTCATCTCGCAGCCGCTCGCGGTCGTGGTGATCGGCGGCCTGGTCAGCTCGACCCTGCTGACGCTGCTCCTGGTGCCGACCCTCTACACGATGGTCGAGCTCCGCAAGGAGCGCCGGGCCGCGCGGCGCGGCGCTCGCCGCGCCGCCGGGCTGTCGGTGGTCCCCCCGGCCCGGGAGGAGTCCCCGGCCGACGCCTGACCGGCCCGCCGTACGCACGCCCGAGGGGCGGACCCACTGCGGACATCACCAACGGTGTCCACGGCGGGGCCGCCCCTCGGATCGTGCGCGGTCCGGGCCCGGGGGCCCGGACTCCGTACCGCTCCGTCCTACGCGCCTACGCGAGCGCGAGCATCCGCTCCAGCGCGAGCTTCGCGAAGCTCTCCGTCTCCTTGTCGACCTGGATCCGGTTCACGAGGTTGCCCTCGGCCAGGGACTCCAGGGTCCACACGAGGTGGGGGAGGTCGATGCGGTTCATCGTCGAGCAGAAGCAGACCGTCTTGTCGAGGAAGACGACTTCCTTGTCCTCGGCGGCGAAACGGTTCGCCAGGCGCCGGACCAGGTTCAGTTCGGTGCCGATGGCCCACTTGGAGCCGGCCGGGGCCGCCTCCAGCGCCTTGATGATGTACTCCGTCGAGCCGACCTGGTCCGCGGCCGCAACGACCTCGTGCTTGCACTCGGGGTGGACCAGGACGTTCACGCCGGGGATGCGGGCGCGCACGTCGTTGACCGACTCGACCGAGAACCGGCCGTGGACCGAGCAGTGCCCGCGCCACAGGATCATCTTGGCGTCGCGGAGCTGCTCGACGGTCAGGCCGCCGTTCGGCTTGTGCGGGTTGTAGAGCACGCAGTCGTCCAGGGACATGCCCATGTCGCGGACGGCCGTGTTGCGCCCCAGGTGCTGGTCCGGGAGGAAGAGGACCTTCTCACCCTGCTCGAAGGCCCAGTCCAGGGCCTTCTTCGCGTTGGACGAAGTGCAGATCGTGCCGCCGTGCTTGCCGGTGAAGGCTTTGATGTCGGCGGAGGAGTTCATGTACGAGACGGGCACCGTACGGCCGGCGACACCCGCCTCCGTCAGGACGTCCCAGCACTCCGCGACCTGTTCGGCGGTGGCCATGTCGGCCATCGAGCAGCCGGCGGCCAGGTCGGGAAGGACCACCTTCTGGTCGTCCGAGGTCAGGATGTCCGCGGACTCGGCCATGAAGTGGACGCCGCAGAAGACGATGTACTCGGCCTCCGGCCGGGCGGCCGCGTCCTTGGCGAGCTTGAAGGAGTCGCCGGTGACGTCGGCGAACTCGATGACCTCGTCACGCTGGTAGTGGTGGCCGAGGATGAAGACCTTGTTCCCGAGCTTCTCCTTGGCCGCGCGGGCGCGCGCCACGAGGTTCGGGTCCGACGGAGAGGGCAGGTCACCGGGGCATTCCACCCCGCGCTCGCTCTTCGGGTCGGCTTCGCGGCCGAGCAGCAGCAGGGCAAGCGGCGTCGGCTGGACGTCCAAAGGCTGGGCGGTGGTCACGACACGCACCCTTTCTGTTCTGCGACGAAGGACTTCGGGACTGCTGAGGCTTCGCTTCGACTTCTCGTCTATTTGACGCTATCTATCATAACCGCTTCACGTCAGTTTGACGATGCCGATAGTGTCAATGTGACGAATTAGCCCGCGGCTCGGCCCGCGGCTCGGCCCGCGGCTCCGCGGATCCCGCCCCCGCGCCCGGTGTGCGAGCATGAATGTCTGGAACAAGCGTCGGGTCCGGAATGAAACAGGGGCCCCGCTCGTTGCCACCGACGGCAAGAGTCCGACGTTTCCCCGCCTCAGGCGGGGGCCGCCCACTTCGGGAGTGAATGCAGATGTCCGTACAGGACGACAAGACCACCGTGAGCGACGGCATCCTCCTGTCCGACGCCGCCGCGGAAAAGGTCAGGACCCTCCTGGGCCAGGAAGGCCGCGAAGACCTGGCGCTGCGCGTCGCCGTCCAGCCCGGCGGCTGCTCCGGCCTGCGCTACCAGCTCTTCTTCGACGAGCGCTCGCTCGACGGCGACGTGGTCAAGGACTTCGACGGAGTGAAGGTCGTCACCGACCGCATGAGCTCCCCGTACCTGCACGGTGCCTCCATCGACTTCGTCGACACCATCGAGAAGCAGGGCTTCACGATCGACAACCCGAACGCCACCGGCTCCTGCGCCTGCGGCGACTCGTTCAGCTAGGCGGCCCGGACACCCCGCGTACGACGAGGGCCCGCCACCGGTCACACCGACCGGTGGCGGGCCCTCGTCGCGTACCGCGGCGGCCCTACTGGCGGGGCAGCGGCTTGCCCGTCGTCGCGTCGAGCACCTCCCGGTCACCCAGCGGCTGCTGGAGCGTGACCGTCAGCGCCGACTCCTGCGCGATCATGATGCAGGCCTGACCCGGCTTGTCCGGGGTGTCCGTGATCTTCACCAGGACCGATGCGGCCTGCTCGCGCGCCTCCACGGCGTACGTGCTGCACGGGCTGCCCCAGAAGTTCACGGTCAGCTTCCGGTCCGCCTCCGCGTACGAGAACCCGGGCACGGTCCGGCCGTCCTTCGGCCCCGGGGTGCTCTCCGGGGCCGCGGCCGGCTCCGTCACCGTGCGGCCGGGGCCGCCGTCCTTGCCCGCCACCTCGAAGTGCCAGGCCGGGACCAGGCCCCGCGCGCCGTCCACCGTCCCCGGGGCCAGCCCGAGTACCGCGCCCTTGACCGTCTCCGTACGCGGCGGCTTCACCGGCCGCGGCTCCGGCTTGCACGGCAGCCGCTCCGCGGTCCCGGCCCCGCCCTCCGGCTCCAGCGGCACCGCGGTCGCGCAGGTGCTCGGCGCCGGGCCGGCGCCGTCCGGGCCGCCCGACCGGGCGTTCAGCCGGGCCAGCGCCTCCACGGCGCCCGTCACCGGCTGCTCGGCCGCCCGTACGGGCACCTTCAGCTCGCCGCCGCCCGACACGACCGACCCGTCGCCGCCCACGCCCACCCGGGTGGACCAGCCCTGCGTGGGCAGGCCGTCGACCACCGGGTCGGCGGCCACCACCCGTACCGAACCCTGTGTCAGGCGCGCGTCCGCTTTCGCCCCCGCCTGGCCCGCGGCGGCCAGTACCGGAGCCGCGGCGGCCTTGGCGGCCTCCTCCGGGACCGGCTGACCGGAGGTCCCGGCGCCGGCGTCGGCGCCGCTCCCGCCGGCTCCCGGGAGGGTCGCGGGGCCGCAGGTGTCCCGGCCGCGCACGCAGTCGTCCCCGACACCGCTGCCGGAGCCCGGGTCCCGGCCCTGGAAGCGGGAGAAGTTCCACGTACCGGGGGCCGTACGGGTCACCGTGAGCCGGGGCCCGGAGCCGTCCGCGCTCTCCCCGGCCAGCCAGGAGTCCCCGGTCAGCCTCGGGGCGCCGGTGATGCCGAGGGCCGCCGCGAGACGGGACACCTCCTCGGCGCTGACCTCACCGGACGCGGCGAACGCCGGCGCCGTCGCCGGGGCCTGCGGGAGCTTCACGTCCGCCCGGTAGACCACCCCGCCGCCGGACGGGTCGGGCTCACCGGGCGCGATGCCCGGGCCCGAGGGGCTCCCGGCCCCGCGGGGCGCGGACGCCACCGTGTCGGCCGTACGGCCTTCCGCGGCGCCGTCGCCGTGGGCGGTGGACGCCCAGTACGCCGTACCGCCGCCCGCGAGCAGGACGGCGGCCGCGATCGAGCCGATGGCCCAGGCCGGCCGCCGCCGTGCGCCGCGTGATGTGTCGGGTTCTTCGCTGGTCACCGCATCGCTCCTTCACCCGTCCGTCGTGCTGATGCGGGTGTGACGGAACAGACGCGCGAGCGGTTCCCCGCGCCCGCCATCGCCCTACTGGTCCCCGTACGCGGCGGTGGCGGCGATGAGACGGGCCGAGGACGGCGGGACGCTGATCCCGTGGAGATCCGAGGGCGTCACCCGGACCGGCCGGGGACCCGCCGCAACCGCCCAGTGCGGCGCCATCCGGGCGCAGTCGCCCAGCAATCCGGCGAAACCGGACTGCCGCGAACCTTCCGCGCCGCGCGCGTCGGCGGTGTACTCGGGGGAGGCGAAACCGTCGGTGTAGGTCATGGGGGCACCGTAGGCACCACGGCTCCCGTGAAGAAAGACCTACTACGGGGTAGTTTCGGCCGGTCGGCCCAGCGCCCTCGACCGGGTAGTTTTGACTGTCCCCTTGCCGTCCTCAGCAGGAGCGTCCACGCCGTGCGCATCGCAGTCACCGGCTCCATCGCCACTGACCACCTCATGACCTTCCCCGGCCGTTTCGCCGACCAGCTGGTCGCGGACCAGCTGCACACGGTCTCCCTCTCCTTCCTCGTCGACAACCTCGACGTCCGGCGGGGCGGTGTCGGCCCGAACATCTGCTTCGGCATGGGGCAGCTCGGCAGCCGCCCGGTCCTGGTCGGCGCCGCCGGCTACGACTTCGACGAGTACCGCGCCTGGCTGGACCGGCACGGCGTCGACACCGAGTCCGTCCGCATCTCCGAAGTGCTGCACACCGCGCGCTTCGTCTGCACCACGGACGCCGACCACAACCAGATCGGCTCCTTCTACACCGGTGCGATGAGCGAGGCCCGCCTGATCGAGCTGAAGGCCGTCGCCGACCGGGTGGGCGGCCTCGACCTCGTCCTGATCGGCGCGGACGACCCCGAGGCGATGCTGCGCCACACCGAGGAGTGCCGGACGCGCGGGATCCCGTTCGCCGCGGACTTCTCGCAGCAGATCGCCCGCATGGACGGCGACAACATCCGCACCCTCATGGACGGCGCCACCTTCCTCTTCTCGAACGAGTACGAGAAGGGCCTCATCGAGTCGAAGTCGGGCTGGACCGCCGAAGAGATCCTCGCCAAGGTCGGCACCCGCGTCACCACCCTCGGCTCCAACGGCGTGCGCATCGAGCGCGCCGGCGAGGACCCGATCGTGGTCGGCTGCGCCCAGGAGAACGCGAAGGTCGACCCGACCGGCGTCGGCGACGCGTTCCGCGCCGGGTTCCTGACCGGGCTCGGCTGGGGCGTCGGCCTGGAGCGGGCCGCCCAGGTCGGCTGCATGCTGGCGACGCTGGTCATCGAGACCCTCGGCACCCAGGAGTACACCCTGGCCCGGGCGCACTTCATGGAGCGCTTCACCAAGGCCTACGGTGACGAGGCCGCCGCCGAGGTCCGGGCACACCTGGCCTAGTCGCGGCCGCCGTACCCGGCCGGGCCCCGTCGCTTCCCCGCGGCGGGGCCCGGCCGCGTTCCGGCCGCGTCCCGGCCGCGTCCCGGCCCGGAGCCGCCGGGTTCCCACCGGGTCACCTCCGGGTTGCCGCCGGGTTCAGACCAGGCGCCGGACCGTGTACGCCACGCCCGCGGGGCGCCGCGCCTCACCCAGATAGGCGTGCCCCCGCATCCCGCACCACGCCGGGATGTCCAGCCGGGCCACCTCGTCGTCCGACAGGACCGTCACGGTCCCGCCCACCGGAACCGTGCCGATGGCCCGGGCCAGCTCGATGACCGGCTGGGGACACCGCAGCCCGAGCGCGTCCAGCTCGACGGAGTCCGCCACCGGCGCCACCGCCGGGGCCTCGCGCACGCCCAGCTTCTCGCGTACGCCCGCCACCGCGCCCGGCAGCACCTCCAGGAAGCCGTTGACCTCCTCCGCCGTGGTGCCCACGGGCAGGGACACCCGTACGTTCCCCTCCGACAGCACCCCCATCGCCCGCAGCACGTGACTGGGGGTCAGCGTGGAGCTGGTGCACGAGGAACCCGAGGAGACCGAGTAGCCGGCCCGGTCCAGCTCGTGCAGCAGGCTCTCGCCGTCGACGTACAGGCAGGAGAACGTGACCAGGTGGGGGAGCCGGCGGTCCGCGTCGCCGGCCACCTCCACGTCCGGCACCAGCCGGACCACCCGCCGCCGGATCCGGTCGGTCAGGACCCGCAGCCGGGCGGACTCCGCCTGCGCCTCCGCCCGCACCGCCCGCAACGAGGCCGCCGCCGCCACGATCGCGGGCAGGTTGGCGAAGCCGGGGGAGCGGCCCGACTCCCGTTCGTCCGCCGGGTGTTGCGGGGAGAACCGGACTCCCTTGCGCACGGCCAGCAGCCCCACCCCCGGCGGGCCGCCCCACTTGTGCGCGCTGGCCGCGAGCACCGACCAGCCGCCCTCCACCGGCCCCCAGCCCAGCGACTGCGCCGCGTCCACGAGCAGCGGCACCCCGGCCGCCGCGCACACCTCGGCGACCTCGGCCACCGGCTGGACCGTGCCGACCTCGTGGTTGGCCGACTGGAGGCAGGCCAGCGCGGTGGAGGCGCCCAGCGCCGCGCGGTAGCCGGCCGCCGTCACCGCGCCCAGCCGGTCCACCGGGACCTCGGTGACCGAGCCGCCCGCCGCCTCGTGCGCCGCCGCCGCATGGAGTACAGAACTGTGTTCGACCGCCGACACCACCAGATGGCCCCCGACGCGCCGGCGGCCCGCGAGGACCCCGGCGACCCCCGTGTGAACCGCGTGCGTCCCCGAAGGAGTGAACACGAGCTCGTCCGCCCGGCACCCCACGGCCTCCGCCGCCGCCTCCCGCGCCGCGTCCAGCAACAGCCTGGCGCGCCTGCCCTCCCGGTACAGGCGGGCCGGATCGGCCCAGCCCTCGTCGAGGGAGGCCCGCAACGCCTGCCGGGCCACGGGATGCAGGGGGGCGGCGGACGCGCTGTCGAAGTACGGCATCCGGCCACGCTAACCGGAGGCCGGAGGGAGCCGAGGTCAGGGGCCGTCAGATGTCCTCCGCAGGCGCCTCCTCAGGGCCATTCGCACCGTCCCCCGGACGGCGGAACCACCCCTTCGGGGTCAGTAGCGGCGCGTTGGGCACCCTCCCCGCGCGACCCCAAATAGCGTCCAGTAGGGTTTGGTCCGCATAAACATCCAAACCCCTGCCTGCGTCAGGGCCGGCGACCGACCCGAACACGGCCGCGGCCGGCCGCGCGGGCCGAGACTCTCGGGAAGGCGCTACGTGAGTCCCTACGGCTCCGACCGCTCGCCGCGGCGCCCGATGCGGCGGAAGCTGCTGCAGGCGCTGACTGCGGGCGTGGTCCTGGCGACCGCCACTGGTTGCTCGTATACATGGAAAGACTTCCCCCGCCTCGGAATGCCGACTCCGGTAACCGAGGAGGCACCGCGCATCCTCTCCCTGTGGCAGGGATCCTGGGCGGCCGCGCTCATCACGGGCGTCCTGGTGTGGGGCCTGATCATCTGGAGCGTCATCTTCCACCGGCGCAGCCGGACGAAGATCGAGGTTCCGGCGCAGACCCGGTACAACATGCCCATCGAGGCGCTGTACACCGTGGTCCCGCTGATCATCGTCTCCGTGCTCTTCTACTTCACCGCGCGTGACGAGTCGAAGCTCCTCGCCCTCACCCCCAAGCCGGCGCACACGATCAACGTGGTCGGCTTCCAGTGGAGCTGGGGCTTCAACTACGTCGAGGACGTCGACGGCGACGCCAACACCCCCAGGCCGAGGGCGCTGCCCAAGGCGGAGGGTGCGAACGAGGCCGAGCCGCAGACGATGACGCAGGTCCCCAAGGAGCTCGCCTCCATCCCGGACCGCTTCACCAAGGACTTCCCGGCCGGCGCCGAAGGCGTCTACCAGAAGGGCGTCCCCGGCGACCGCAACCCGCAGACGGGGAACCCGGGGCCGACCCTCTTCCTGCCCAAGGGCGAGAAGGTCCGCTTCATCCTGTCGTCCAACGACGTCATCCACTCCTTCTGGGTGGTCCCGTTCCTGTTCAAGCAGGACGTCATCCCGGGCCACACCAACGTCTTCGAGGTCACCCCGACCCAAGAAGGCACCTTCATGGGCAAGTGTGCCGAGCTCTGCGGCGTCGACCACTCCCGGATGCTCTTCAACGTCAAGGTGGTCTCGCCCGAGAAGTACCGGGCGCACCTGAAGGAGCTTGCGGAGAAGGGGCAGACCGGTTTCCTCCCGGCCGGCATCAAGCAGACCGACCCGGCCCGGAACGCGGAGACGAATAAACTGTGAGCATCCTCAACGAATCCCAGGGTGCCGCCGCAGCTGACTCGTACGAGAACGAGCTGCCGGTACGGCGCAAGCAGCCGGGCAACGTGGTCATCAAGTGGCTCACCACCACCGACCACAAGACCATCGGCACGATGTACCTGGTCACGTCGTTCGTGTTCTTCATCATCGGCGGGATCATGGCGCTCTTCATGCGCGCCGAGCTGGCCCGTCCGGGCACGCAGATCATGTCGAACGAACAGTTCAACCAGGCGTTCACGATGCACGGCACGATCATGCTGCTGATGTTCGCGACGCCGCTGTTCGCCGGATTCGCGAACTGGATCATGCCGCTGCAGATCGGCGCGCCCGACGTGGCGTTCCCGCGGCTGAACATGTTCGCGTACTGGCTGTACCTCTTCGGCTCGACCATCGCGGTGGCCGGCTTCGCGACGCCGAACGGCGCCGCCGACTTCGGCTGGTTCGCCTACTCCCCGCTGTCGGACGCCGTCCGCTCGCCGGGCATCGGCGCCGACATGTGGATCATGGGTCTGGCCTTCTCGGGCTTCGGCACGATCCTCGGCTCGGTCAACTTCATCACCACGATCATCTGCATGCGCGCCCCCGGCATGACGATGTTCCGCATGCCGATCTTCACCTGGAACGTCCTGCTGACCGGTGTCCTGGTCCTGCTGGCCTTCCCGGTGCTCGCCGCCGCGCTCTTCGCGCTGGAGGCGGACCGCAAGTTCGGTGCGCACGTCTTCGACGCGGCCAACGGCGGCGCCCTACTGTGGCAACACCTCTTCTGGTTCTTCGGGCACCCAGAGGTGTACATCATCGCGCTGCCGTTCTTCGGCATCATCTCCGAGGTCATCCCGGTCTTCTCCCGCAAGCCGATGTTCGGTTACATCGGTCTGATCGGTGCGACGATCGCGATCGCCGGCCTCTCGGTGACGGTGTGGGCCCACCACATGTACGTCACCGGCGGTGTGCTGCTGCCGTTCTTCTCCTTCATGACCTTCCTGATCGCGGTACCGACCGGCGTGAAGTTCTTCAACTGGATCGGCACCATGTGGAAGGGCTCGCTGTCCTTCGAGACACCGATGCTCTGGGCCGTCGGCTTCCTGATCACCTTCACCTTCGGTGGTCTGACCGGCGTCATCCTGGCCTCGCCCCCGATGGACTTCCACGTCTCCGACTCGTACTTCGTCGTCGCGCACTTCCACTACGTCATCTTCGGCACCGTGGTCTTCGCGATGTTCTCCGGCTTCCACTTCTGGTGGCCGAAGTTCACGGGCAAGATGCTGGACGAGCGCCTCGGCAAGATCACCTTCTGGACGCTGTTCATCGGCTTCCACGGCACCTTCCTGGTGCAGCACTGGCTCGGCACCGAGGGCATGGCGCGTCGTTACGCGGACTACCTCGACGCCGACGGCTTCACCGCGCTGAACACGATCTCCACGATCAGCTCGTTCCTGCTCGGCCTGTCGATGCTGCCCTTCATGTACAACGTCTGGAAGACGGCGAAGTACGGGAAGAAGATCGAGGTCGACGATCCCTGGGGTTACGGCCGTTCACTCGAGTGGGCCACGTCCTGCCCGCCGCCGCGGCACAACTTCCTCACCCTGCCGCGGATCCGTTCCGAGTCCCCGGCGTTCGACCTGCACCACCCGGAAATCGCGGCCCTCGACCACCTCGAGGATCACCACGGCGTCGGTGCCGCTGCCGTCACCGGTGGCAAGGAGGCCGGCAAGTGAAGATCCAGGGCAAGATGTTCCTCTGGCTCTCCTTCTTCATCCTGATCATGGCCGTCGTGTACGGCGTGTGGTCGAAGGAGCCCGTGGGCACCACCGCGCTCTTCCTGGCCTTCGGGCTGAGCGTGATGATCGGCTACTACCTGGCCTTCACGGCCAAGCGCGTCGACGAGATGGCCCAGGACAACCTGGAGGCCGACGTCGCCGACGAGGCCGGCGAGCTGGGGTTCTTCGCCCCGCACAGCTGGCAGCCGCTCTCGCTGGCCATCGGTGGCGCGCTCGCCTTCTGCGGCGTCATCTTCGGCTGGTGGCTCATGTACTTCTCGGCACCGGTCATCCTGATCGGCCTGTGGGGCTGGGTGTACGAGTACTACCGCGGTGAGAACCAGAACCAGTAGCGGCACCCTCACGACGGCGTCGTGAGGCACCTGGGGCCCGGACACCTCTTCGGAGGGGTCCGGGCCCCTCGTTTGCAGTCATCCCGCGCGCCGTAATTGTCATATCTTCATAGCGTTAGCTCCATGAACCACTCACCGCGTCTTTGGACGGTAGTCGGCTGCTCCCTGCTGGTCGCGTCCCTCGGGGCCGGGGCCACCGCGTGCGGATCGGGCGGCGACGATCCGCTGTCCGCCCGCCCGTACGACGCGGGCGACCAGATCGCCTTCAACCAGGCCCCCGGCGGCCGCCCCGTGGACCCCGACAAGCCCCTCGAGGTCACCGCGAAGGGGGGTGAGGGGCGCATCACCGACGTGACCGTCGTGGACACCCACGGCCGCCGCCTCGCGGGCGAGCTCTCCGCCAAGGGGGACCGCTGGCACAACACCGCCCCGATGGCCGCCGGCGTCCGCTACACGGTCACCGTGAGCACCGAGAACGCCAAGGGCGCTCCGGGGCAGCGCACGGCCGCTTTCGAGACCACCCCGGGCAAAGGCGTCCTCACGGTCGAATTCGGCCCGGAGGAGGGCAAGTACGGCGTCGGACAGCCCCTCACGGCCGAACTCAGCGAACCCGTCAAGGACAAGGACGCCCGCGCCGTCATCGAACGGGGGCTCGCCGTGGACGTCCCCTCCGGCGTGGAGGGCGCCTGGCACTGGGTCGACGACAAGAAGCTCCACTACCGCCCTAAGGAGTACTGGCCCGCCAACACGACCGTCTCCGTACGGAGCAACCTGGAGGGCGTCAGGATCTCCGACCACCTCTACGGCGCCGCGGCCAAGCCGCTGAAGCTGGAGATCGGCGACCGCGTCGAGGTCACCACCGACGCCTCCTCGCACTACCTCACGTTCCGGCGCAACGGCGAAGTGATCAACAGCATTCCGGTGACCACCGGCAAGCCCGGCTTCTCCACCCGCAACGGAGTGAAGGTGGTGCTCGGCAAGCAGTACTTCGTCCAGATGCGCGGGGACACCGTCGGCATCGGCGGCAGCGAGTACTACAACCTGCCCGTCTACTACGCCACGCGCGTCACCTGGAGTGGTGAATACGTCCACGCCGCGCCGTGGTCCGTCGGGTCCCAGGGCTACGCGAACGTCAGCCACGGCTGCACGGGCATGAGCACCGGCAACGCCGCCTGGTTCTACGAGAACATCACCGAGGGCGACATCGTCAAGGTGATCAACAGCATCGGCGACGACATGGACATCTTCGGCAACGGCTTCGGCGACTGGAACATGGACTGGAAGGACTGGCGCCAGGGCAGCGCCCTCCTGAAGGGCACCCAGGAAGGCCGCACCGCGGTCGACCAGGCCCGCCTGCGGCCGACCGTCTAGCCTCCGGCGGCTCCCGCCCGGCTCACCCGCCCGCCCGGCTCACCCGCCCGGCTCACCCGCACGTGCGGATCCCCGGTCCCAGAGGACCGGGGATGTCCCACGGACGGGTGAGCCGCGGCCCCGTACGGCGCGGTGGCCCTCAGGCGGCGGACGAGGCCAGACGGGCCCGCAGGAGGCCCGCCAGGGCGTCCGCGAACGCGACCGGGTCCACCGGAAGGGTCACTGCGGCCTCCGCGCGGCTCCAGGTGGCCAGCCAGGCGTCCTGGGGGCGCCCCATGAGCAGCAGCACCGGGGGGCACCGGAAGATCTCGTCCTTGATCTGCCGGCACACACCCATGCCTCCGGCCGGAACCGCCTCGCCGTCCAGCACGCACACGTCGATGCCGCCCGCGTCCAGCGCCGCCAGGACCGCCGGAAGCGTCGCGCACTCCAGGAACTCCACCGGCGGCAGGTCCGCGGCCGGCCTGCGCCCCGCTGCCAGCCGCACCTGCTCCCGGGTCCCCGAGTCGTCGCTGTAGACCAGAACCCGCGCAGTCGCCCGCATTTCGTTCCTCCACGTGTCACGTGAATCACGTTGATGTTCATGGGGTATCCCCGGCGGAGCCAGGGGAACGGATGCTACTCCTCCCGACGTGCGGTCAGCATCGGTTCGGACAGGCTCGCGAGCGGCCTCCGGAGGGCGATCTGATGGGCCGTTCGGGCCTTGCACACCCCTCGGACACTCCGAACGGCACCCCCCGGGGTGAGGGCGGGATAAGCGACCGACATAATGTCGGTCGTGGCGACAGCAACGACAGTAGATACCGGGCACGCGCACCCGACGGTCAACAGGCCGAACCTCGTCAGCGTCGGAACCATCATCTGGTTGAGTTCCGAGCTGATGTTCTTCGCGGCCCTCTTCGCGATGTACTTCACCCTGCGATCCGTGACAGGCACCGAGTACTGGACAGAGCAGGCTTCGGCCTTGAATCTGCCCTTCTCGGCGACGAACACGACGATCCTGGTGCTTTCCTCGCTCACCTGCCAGCTTGGTGTGTTCGCAGCCGAGCGCGGTGACGTGAAGAAGCTCCGGACGTGGTTCATCATCACGTTCGTCATGGGTGCGATCTTCATTGGCGGCCAGGTGTTCGAGTACACCGAGCTGGTCATGCACGAGGGCATGAGCCTCTCGTCCGGTCCGTACGGCTCGGTCTTCTACCTGACCACCGGCTTCCACGGGCTGCACGTGACGGGCGGTCTCATCGCCTTCCTGCTGGTCCTCGGCCGGACGTACGCGGCCAAGAGGTTCACCCACGAACAGGCCACGTCGGCCATCGTCGTGTCCTACTACTGGCACTTCGTCGATGTCGTCTGGATCGGCCTCTTCGCCACGATCTACCTGATCAAGTAGCGAGTACGTCACCGGGCACGACCCGGCACTCCATCCAGACACACCGACGCAGAAGATCCTGACACCGGGGTAATCCGTGAAAAAGCTCTCCGCACGACGACGCCATCCGCTGGCGGCGGTTGTCGTTCTACTCTTCGCGCTGGCGGCCACCGGGGGGCTGTACGCCGCCTTCGCCCCCGCGGGCAAGGCGCAGGCCGATGAAACCGCCCAGTCCCTCGCCATCGAGGAGGGCAAGAAGCTCTACGCCGTCGGCTGCGCAAGCTGCCACGGAACCGGCGGTCAGGGTTCCTCTGACGGCCCGAGCCTGGTCGGCGTCGGCTCCGCGGCCGTCGACTTCCAGGTGAGCACGGGCCGCATGCCCGCGCAGCAGCCCGGCGCCCAGGTGCCGAAGAAGCCCGCGATCTACTCCCAGGAGCAGATCGACCAGCTGGCCGCGTACATCGCCTCCCTCGGGGCCGGCCCGATCACGCCGACCGGCAGGCAGTACGACCCGGCGGGCGCCGACATCGCCAACGGTGGTGTGCTCTTCCGCAACAACTGCGCGCAGTGCCACAACTTCACCGGCGAGGGCGGCGCGCTGACGAACGGCAAGTACGCCCCGAACCTCGAGGACGTCTCGCCGAAGCACATCTACGAGGCCATGCTCACCGGCCCGCAGAACATGCCCTCCTTCCCGGACAGCACCATGCCGGAGAAGCAGAAGAAGGACATCATCGCGTACCTCCAGAACGTGAACGGCGATAAGTCGACGAACCCCGGTGGGCTCAAGCTCGGTGGCCTCGGCCCCGTCTCCGAGGGACTGTTCGGCTGGATCTTCGGTCTGGGTGCGCTGATCGCTGTCGCCGTCTGGGTCGCGGCCCACACCGCTAAGGCCAAGAAGTCATGAGTAGCCAAGAGATTCCCGAAGAGAAGCACCTGCCGAGCGAGCAGGGCGACGCGCACCACGGTGGCGTCGCGGTCGCGGACGACCCGTTCGCCGACCCGGGCCTTCCGGTCCACAAGCCCCGTATCCAGGACATCGACGAGCGGGCGGCGAGGCGTTCCGAGCGCACCGTCGCGTTCCTGTTCACGCTCTCGATGCTGGCCACGATCGGCTTCATCGCGTCCTACGTGATCTTCCCGGTAGACAAGATCGTCTACATCTTCCCCATCGGGAAGGTGAGCGCGCTCAACTTCTCGCTGGGCATGACGCTGGGCACGGCGCTCTTCTGCATCGGCGCGGGCGCGGTCCACTGGGCCCGCACCCTGATGTCCGACGTCGAGGTCGCCGCCGAGCGCCACGAGATCGCGGCTCCGCCGGAGGT
The DNA here is from genome assembly GCF_040296725.1 of Streptomyces sp. NPDC002044. Taxonomy (NCBI): domain Bacteria; kingdom Bacillati; phylum Actinomycetota; class Actinomycetes; order Kitasatosporales; family Streptomycetaceae; genus Streptomyces; species Streptomyces sp. NPDC002044. The sequence continues at coordinate 5,654 of NZ_JBEOXU010000031.1, read as the reverse complement.
CAAGGCGCAGGTCCTGCAGGACTTCGCCGACGGCGCCCGCGAGTCCGGCATCGGCCGCCGCCCGCTGATCCGGAACACGATGCTCGGCGCGCTGGCCATGCTGCCGCTCTCCGCCGTCGTGATCATGCGCGACCTGGGGCCCCTGCCCGAGGACAAGCTGCGCAAGACCATCTGGGCCAAGGGCAAGCTGCTGATCAACGACAACACGGACGAGCCGCTGCGTCCCGAGGACGTCCTGGTCGGTTCGCTGACGTTCGCCCGGCCGGAGGGCCTGGACGAGCACCAGCACGACTTCCAGACGCAGATCGCCAAGGCCGCCCTGATGATCGTCCGCATTCAGCCGGACGACATCAAGGACAAGCAGGAGCTGGAGTGGTCCCACGACGGGATCGTGGCCTACTCCAAGATCTGCACCCACGTCGGCTGCCCGATCAGCCTGTACGAGCAGCAGACGCACCACGTGCTCTGCCCGTGCCACCAGTCCACCTTCGACCTCTCCGACGGCGCCCGAGTCATCTTCGGCCCGGCCGGTCACGCGCTTCCGCAGCTGCGGATCGGCGTGAATGACGAAGGCTTCCTCGAAGCGCTCGGCGACTTCGAAGAGCCCGTCGGTCCTGCCTTCTGGGAGCGCGGATGAGCACTGCCACTACGAATTCATCACCCGCGGGCGCGGCGGGCAAGCCGGAGCGCAAAGCCCCGGCCGGCGAGCGCGTGGCCGACTGGGCGGACGGCCGCCTGGGCATCTACGGCCTCGCCAAGGCCAACATGCGCAAGATCTTCCCGGACCACTGGTCCTTCATGCTGGGTGAGATCTGCCTCTACAGCTTCATCATCATCATCCTCACGGGTGTGTACCTGACGCTGTTCTTCCACCCGAGCATGAACGAAGTCGAGTACCACGGCTCGTACGTGCCGATGCAGGGCGTCCTGATGTCCGAGGCGTTCGCCTCGACGCTGGACATCAGCTTCGACGTCCGCGGCGGTCTGCTGATCCGCCAGATCCACCACTGGGCCGCGCTGATCTTCGTCGCGGCGATGCTCGTGCACATGATGCGCGTGTTCTTCACCGGCGCGTTCCGCAAGCCGCGCGAGGTGAACTGGGTCTTCGGCTTCCTGCTGCTGGTCCTCGGCATGTTCACCGGATTCACCGGCTACTCGCTGCCGGACGACCTGCTGTCGGGTACCGGTGTGCGCTTCATGCAGGGCGCCATCCTGTCCGTCCCGGTCGTCGGCACGTACCTGTCGATGTTCCTGTTCGGCGGGGAGTTCCCCGGCGGCGACTTCGTCGCGCGGTTCTACTCGGTGCACATCCTGCTGCTGCCCGGCATCATGATGGGCCTGCTCGTGGCGCACCTGATCCTGGTCTTCTACCACAAGCACACCCAGTTCGCGGGTCCCGGCAAGACGAACAACAACGTCGTCGGCATGCCGCTGCTGCCCGTCTACATGGCGAAGGCCGGAGGCTTCTTCTTCCTGGTCTTCGGTGTGATCGCGGCCATCTCGGGCATCGCGTCGATCAACCCGATCTGGGCGCTCGGCCCGTACCGCCCGGACCACGTGTCCACCGGTGCGCAGCCGGACTGGTACATGGGCTTCTCCGAGGGGCTGATCCGTGCCATGCCCGGCTGGGAGATCAACCTGTGGGGCCACACGCTCGTCCTGGGCGTGTTCATCCCGCTGGTGATCTTCCCGCTGGTGCTGGCCGCCATCGCGGTGTACCCGTTCATCGAGTCCTGGGTCACCAAGGACAAGCGCGAGCACCACATCCTGGACCGCCCGCGCAACGTCCCGACCCGGACGGGCTTCGGTGTCGCCTGGCTCACGTGGTACGTGATCCTGCTGATCGCCGGTGGAAACGACATGTTCGCGCAGTACTTCCACCTGTCGATCAACTCGATCACCTGGTTCGCGCGGATCGGCTTCTTCGTCGGACCGGTCATCGCCTTCGTGATCACCAAGCGCATCTGCCTCGGCCTCCAGCGCCGGGACCGCGACAAGGTGCTGCACGGTCGCGAGACCGGCATCATCAAGCGCCTCCCGCACGGTGAGTTCGTCGAGATCCACGAGCCGCTCTCGCAGGGTCAGCTGCACAAGCTCACCTCGCACACGCAGTACAAGCCGGCCGAGATCGGCCCGACGGTCGACGAGAACGGTGTCGAGCGCAAGGTGGGTGCCCTGGAGAAGCTGCGCGTCAAGCTCAGCAAGGGGTACTACGCCGAGGACAGCCAGATTCCGAAGCCCACGGTGGAGGAGTACAAGGAGATCCAGAGCGGCCACGGCCACCACTGATTCCCCGTACCACGTTGTGAGGGACTGATTTCGGTCAGTCCTGGTGTCGCCACGGTGAGAGCCCCGTCCATTGTCCGGACGGGGCTCTTCGCCGTAACCGGGGCTGGATAGGCTGGAGCCCTTCCGATCGACGTGGAATCCCACCAGCAGCAGGAGCGGACCATGAACGTGGTGACCCCGGCAGGCGGCGACAGCGCGGCGGCCCGTGGCTGGCCGGGCGTTCTCGACGCCCTGCTGACCGGCCAGGACCTGCGCGCCGACGACACCGCCTGGGCCATGGACCGGATCATGCGCGGCGAGGCCACCGACGCCCAGATCGCCGGTTTCGCCGTCGCGCTGCGGGCGAAGGGCGAGACGGTCGCCGAGATCACCGGCCTCGTGCGGACCATGTACGAGCACGCCAACCTGATCGAGGTGCCCGGCCGGACGGTCGACATCGTCGGCACCGGCGGCGACGGGGCCAAGACGGTGAACATCTCGACGATGTCGGCGATCGTGGTGGCCGGAACCGGCGCCAAGGTGGTCAAGCACGGGAACCGGGCCGCGTCCTCCGCGAGCGGGTCCTCGGATGTCCTGGAGAAGCTCGGCGTCAACCTCGACCTCACCCCGGCGCGGGTGGCCGAGGTCGCCGAGGAGGCCGGCATCACCTTCTGCTTCGCGGTGAAGTTCCACCCGGCGCTGCGGCACGTGGCGGCCGCCCGCAAGGAGCTGGGCATCCGCACCACCTTCAACTTCCTCGGCCCGCTGACCAACCCGGCGAAGGTACGGGCCCAGGCCACCGGCGTGGCCGACGCCCGGATGGCCCCGATCGTCGCCGGAGTCCTCGCCGAACGCGGCTCGTCCGCCCTGGTCTTTCGCGGTGACGACGGCCTCGACGAGCTGACCACGACCGCGACCTCGCGCGTCTGGTGGGTCCGGGACGGCACGGTCGCCGAGCAGACGTTCGACCCGCGTGACGTGGGCATCGGCCTGGTGGACGTGTCCGCGCTGCGCGGCGAGGACGCCTCGTACAACGCGGACGTCGCCCGCCGCCTGCTGGCCGGCGAGACGGGCCCGGTGCGCGAGGCGGTCCTGCTCAACTCGGCGGCGGCCCTGGTGGCCCTCGACCCCGGTACGGGCACGCTGGAGGAGCAGATCCGGACCGGCATCGCCCGTGCGGCCGAGGGCATCGACTCGGGCGCGGCCCGCGCGGCCCTGGAGCGCTGGGTGGCGGCGAGCAACCTGTAGCGGCCGCAGCGGCGCCGTCCGGCTGATCGTTTCGCGCCAAGACCCCGGTCCAGCATGCGGACCGGGGTCCCCCGCGCAAGAGATCATGTGGCAGGATGCTGCCCAGGTCACGAGTGACAGCGTTTAGGCCCCGGCTTGCTGTCCGGCAACCCTCCTTCCGTGGCGGGGTGCCCCGGGTGATGACCAGGCCGTAGGCAGCGAGGTCTACGGCAAGCGCGGATCCCTCGACACCAGGGGTCCTGGTCTCTCGAGGAGCGTTTTCCGTGAGCAAGCGAATGCGATAGGGCGAATCCGCCCCTTCTTCACCCCTCGGAACAGGGACACCTCCGTGTACCCGGTTCGCTCCGAGGACCTTCCCGTACCCCGGACGGCCGCAGCGCCCTACCCGCGTACGGGCACACCGAAGCCATTCACCCCTGCCTGCCGGGAGATACCGCCATGTCCGCATCCCTGAACGCCGCCGCCATCCCCGCCGCCGTTGCCGTCGACCCCGCCTGTGCCGAACCGCTGCAGGTCCTCGGCCGGGACGTCACCGTCCCGCTCGTCACCGGCGGCGAGGTCACCTACGCGGCCCTCGACTACGCGGCCAGCGCCCCCGCCCTCCAGCGGGTCTGGGACGACGTGGCGGCCTACGCCCCGTACTACGGCAGCGTGCACCGCGGCGCCGGCTACCTGTCCCAGCTCTCCACCGACCTGTTCGAGCAGAGCCGGGTCACCGTCGCCGAGTTCCTCGACTGCCGCCCCTCGGACCAGGTGGTCTTCACCCGGTCCACCACCGACTCGCTGAACCTGCTGGCCGCCGCGCTCCCGGCCGGCTGCCAGGTCTTCGTCTTCGAGACCGAGCACCACGCCTCGCTGCTCCCGTGGACCGACGCCCGCGTCACCTACCTCAACGCCCCCCGCACCCCCGGCGAGGCCGTCGCCACCCTGGAGCGGGCGCTCGCCGGCCGTGACCCGTACGGTCCGGCCCTGGTCTGTGTCACCGGCGCCTCCAACGTCACCGGTGAGCTGTGGCCGGTCAAGGAGCTCGCCGCCGCCGCGCACGCCCACGGCGCGCGGATCGTCCTGGACGCCGCCCAGCTGGCCCCGCACCACCCCGTGTCCGTCCAGGAGCTGGACGTGGACTGGATCGCCTTCTCCGGACACAAGCTGTACGCGCCCTTCGGCTCGGGCGTGCTCGCCGGCCGCGCGGACTGGCTGCAGGAGGCCGACCCGTACCTGGCGGGCGGCGGCGCCTCCCGCAAGGTGGCCCGGCGCGAGGACGGCGGCGTGGACGTCGAGTGGCACACCACCGCGGCCCGCCACGAGGCCGGCTCCCCGAACGTCATCGGCGTCTACTCCATCGCCTCCGCCTGCAAGGCGCTGACGGAGGCCGGCTTCGACAGCCTGGTCGCCCGCGAACGGCACCTCATCGCGAAGGTCCGCGAGGGCCTGGCCGAGGTGCCCGCGGTGCGGGTCCTGTCCCTGTTCGGCGACGACGCCCCGCGCGTCGGCGTCATCTCCTTCGTGGTCGACGGCTGGAACAGCTCGCACTTCGCCGCCGCGCTGTCGGCGGAGTACGGGATCGGCGTGCGCGACGGGCTGTTCTGCGCCCACCCGCTGGTCCGCACCCTGCTGGGCAGCGAGCCGCAGGCCCAGGGGGAGTGTGGTGCGCCGGAGGCGGCGCCGGGCGAGCGCTCGCTGAACGCCATCCGCGTCAGCTTCGGCGCCGGCACCCCCGACGAGCACGTCGAGCGCTTCGTGCGGGCGGTGCGGGAGCTGGTCGCGGACGGCGCCAAGTGGCAGTACCGCACGGAAGAGGGCCGCTGCGTCCCGGCGGTCTGACGGGGCTCTGGCCCGGTCCCGTCAGGCTGCTGACCGGCGGCCGGCTGACCGGGGCTCGGGTGGGGCGGGGCGGTGGGGCGGGGCCCCTCCGGAGGGTCTCCTCGGCTCGCGCACGCAGGCACTGCTGCGTTCGCGCGGCGTGGTTGCGCGCTCGTCCTGCGGGGACCCTCCGGAGTGTCCCCGCCGCGCCGGGCGGCCGTCCGCGGCGGGGAGTGGGGGCCAGGACGAAGGAACCGCCCTGGTCACGACCACAACGGTAGAGGAGAAACCCATGAGTTCCGCCGAGAAGTGGACTTCCGATCACCTCCTGTCGC
>NZ_JBEOXU010000030.1:0-56748 GCF_040296725.1 Streptomyces sp. NPDC002044 | reverse complement strand
CGACCGGCCGCACGTCGTGGCCCAGCTCGCGCAGCGCCCGTACGGTCTCGCGCAGGGCCCGCACGTGGTCGGGGTGCGGGGCGGCCCGGACCCGGCCCCCGCCCCGGGCCGGTCCACGCGGGCCCTCGTCGGGGAACTCCTCGCGCTGCGCGGCCAGGGGCGTACCGGGGAAGCGCACGCCCTGCTCTGCGAGGCCGCCGCGTGGCCCGCCGACCGGCTGTCCGGACTGGCCGCCGAGCTGGGCCGCGCCGGGCTCTCCGCCGACTGGTCCACCCTGCTGTGGGAGGCCGCGGCCTCGCTGCCGCCCGAGCGGCTCGCCGAGCTGGCGGCCGCCCTCGGCGAGGCCGGGCGCGAGGCCGACCGTGACCGCCTGCTGCGCCAGGGCGTGGCCCGGCCCGCCGCCGAGATCGCCGACGCGGCCCTCGCACTCGACGCGGCCGGCCGGGGCCGGGAGGCCGAGGCCCTGCTCGACGCCTTCGTACGCGTCCGCACCGCCGAGGAGGCCGCCGCCCTCGCGCGGCGCGCCCCGCAGTGGTTCGCCCCGCGGCTGCTCCGGGCGGCCGAGGCGCTGTCCGGGACCCGTCGGCGGGACCTGGCCCACGCGCTGCGCGTAGCCGGCATCGCCCCGGTGTAGGGCGTGTGCGGGACGTCCCGCCCGGTTCGCGGAGCCCGGCACCACGTCCCACACGCGCCCTTGCCGTCCCCACCGGACCAAGGGGCCTAAACCGGCCGCCCGGTGACCGGAAACGACCGCGGTCCGACGTATCTTGATCGACTACTCCAACCGCGCACGGCGCTCTTGCCCCACGCTGTGACGCGGCCTACGTTCTACTCCCTACGTACTCCGTCTACGTGCGTAGAGCCGTGGAAGTCGACGTCGGTTCCCCGTCGCGAGGAGCAGCTCATGGCCCAAGTCGTCCGCGCCGCACTGGTCCAGGCCACCTGGACCGGAGACACCGAGTCGATGATCGCCAAACACGAGGCGCACGCCCGCCGGGCCGCCGCCCAGGGCGCGAAGATCATCGGCTTCCAGGAAGTCTTCAACGCCCCCTATTTCTGCCAGGTCCAGGAACCCGAGCACTACCGCTGGGCGGAGGCCGTCCCCGACGGCCCCACCGTCCGCCGCATGCAGGACCTCGCCCGTGAGACCGGCATGGTGATCGTGGTCCCGGTCTTCGAGCTCGAGTCCGAGGGCTTCTACTACAACACCGCCGCCGTCATCGACGCCGACGGCAGCTATCTCGGCAAGTACCGCAAGCACCACATCCCCCAGGTCAAGGGGTTCTGGGAGAAGTACTACTTCCGGCCGGGCAACCTCGGCTGGCCCGTCTTCGACACGGCCGTCGGCCGGGTCGGGGTCTACATCTGCTACGACCGCCACTTCCCGGAGGGGTGGCGCGCGCTGGGCCTGGCCGGAGCCCAGCTGGTCTTCAACCCGTCCGCCACCTCACGCGGTCTCTCCGCGTACCTGTGGCAGCTGGAACAGCCCGCCTCCGCCGTCGCCAACGAGTACTTCATCGCCGCCATCAACCGCGTCGGCCAGGAGGAGTACGGCGACAACGACTTCTACGGCACCAGCTACTTCGTCGACCCGCGCGGCCGGTTCGTCGGCGAGCCCGCCAGCGACAAGGAGGAGGAACTCCTCGTCCGCGACCTCGACTTCGGGCTCATCGAAGAGGTCCGCACCCAGTGGGCGTTCTACCGCGACCGCCGCCCCGACGCCTACGGAGGGCTCGTACAGCCGTGACCAACCCGATCCCCCTGCACAGCCGCCACCGCACCGTCCTGCCCGACTGGCTCGCGCTCTACTACGACCGCCCCATCGAGCTCACCCACGGCGAGGGCCGCCACGTCTGGGACGCCGACGGCAACCGCTACCTCGACTTCTTCGGCGGCATCCTCACCACGATGACCGCCCACGCCCTGCCCGAGGTCACCAAGGCCGTCGCCGAGCAGGCCGGGAGGATCATCCACTCCTCCACCCTCTACCTCAACCGGCCGATGATCGAGCTGGCCGAGCGCATCACCGCCCTGTCCGGCATCCCCGACGCCCGGGTCTTCTTCACCACCTCGGGCACCGAGGCCAACGACACCGCCCTGCTGCTCGCCAGCACGTACCGCCGCTCCAACCAGATCCTGGCGATGCGCAACAGCTACCACGGCCGGTCGTTCTCCACCGTCTCCATCACCGGCAACCGCGGCTGGTCCCCGACCAGCCTCTCGCCGCTCCAGACGTACTACGTGCACGGCGCCGTCCGCAGCCGCGGCCCCTTCGCGGCCCTTCCGGACGCCGAGTTCACCGCCGCCGCCGTCGCCGACCTGGAAGACGTACTGGGCCAGGCACGCGGGGGAGTGGCCGCGCTCATCGCCGAGCCGATCCAGGGCGTCGGCGGGTTCACCTCGCCGCCCGACGGCCTCTACGGCGCCTTCCGCGAGGTCCTCGACCGGCACGGCATTCTCTGGATCAGCGACGAGGTGCAGACCGGCTGGGGGCGTACGGGCGACCACTTCTGGGGCTGGCAGGCCCACGCCCAGAACGGCCCGCCGGACATCCTCACCTTCGCCAAGGGCATCGGCAACGGCATGTCCATCGGCGGCGTCGTCGCCCGCGCCGAGGTGATGAACTGCCTCGACTCCCAGTCCATCTCCACCTTCGGGGGTTCCCCGGTCACCATGGCGGCCGGTGTCGCGAACCTCGCGTACCTCCAGGAGCACGACCTCCAGGGCAACGCCCGCCGCGTCGGCGGCCTGCTCCTGGAGCGGCTGCGCGCCGTCGCCGCGGCCGCGCCCGCCGTACGGGAGGTCCGCGGCCGGGGCCTCATGGCCGGTCTGGAGCTGACGAGGCCCGGCACCGACGAGGCCGACCCGCAAGCGGCCGCCGCCGTCCTGGAGGCCGCCCGCGAACGCGGCCTGCTGCTCGGCAAGGGCGGCGGGTACAACACGAGCGTGCTGCGCATCGCGCCGCCGCTCTCCCTCACCGTCGCCGAGGCGGAAGAGGGCGCGGACATCCTCGAACAGGCCCTGCGCAGCGTCCAGTAAGGGAACTCCATGAGCATCCGCACCCTCATCCGCGGCGGCCTGGTCGTCACCGCCGCCGACGAACTGCACGCCGACGTCCTCATCGAGGACGGCCGCGTCGCGGCCCTGGCCGCGCACGCCTCGGCGGCCGCCGGGGCCTGGACCGCCGACCGCGTGATCGACGCGAGCGGGAAGTACGTCATCCCGGGCGGCGTCGACGCGCACACCCACATGGAGCTCCCCTTCGGCGGCACCGCGGCCTCGGACACCTTCGAGACCGGCACCAGGGCCGCCGCCTGGGGCGGCACCACCACCATCGTGGACTTCGCCGTGCAGACGCCGGGCCACGCCCTGCGCGAGGGCCTCGACACCTGGTACGCCAAGGCGGACGGCAACTGCGCCATCGACTACGCCTTCCACATGATCCTCTCGGACGTCAACGAGGGCACCCTGAAGGAGATGGACCACCTCGTCGGCGAGGGCGTCACCTCCTTCAAACTGTTCATGGCCTACCCCGGCGTCTTCTACAGCGACGACGGGCAGATCCTGCGGGCCATGCAGCGCGGCGCCTCCAACGGCGGGCTGATCATGATGCACGCCGAGAACGGCATCGCCATCGACGTCCTCGTCGAACAGGCCCTGGCCCGCGGCGAGACCGACCCGCGCCACCACGGCGAGGTCCGCAGGGTGCTCCTCGAAGCCGAGGCCACCCACCGCGCCATCCAGCTCGCGCGGGTCGCCGGCGCCCCGCTGTACGTGGTCCACGTCTCGGCGGAGGAGGCCGTCGCGGAGCTGGCGGCGGCGCGGGACAAGGGGCTACCGGTGTTCGGGGAGACCTGTCCGCAGTATCTGTTCCTGTCCACGGACAACCTGGAGGAGCCCGACTTCCAGGGCGCCAAGTACGTCTGCTCCACGCCGCTGCGGCCCAAGGAGCACCAGGCGGCGCTGTGGCGGGGGCTGCGGACCAACGACCTCCAGGTGGTCTCCACCGACCACTGCCCGTTCTGCTTCCGCGGCCAGAAGGAACTGGGCCGCGGGGACTTCTCCAAGATCCCCAACGGGCTGCCGGGCGTGGAGAACCGCATGGACCTCCTCCACCAGGCGGTCCTGGACGGGCACATCAGCCGCCGCCGCTGGATCGAGATCGCCTGCGCGACCCCGGCCCGGATGTTCGGCCTCTACCCGCAGAAGGGCACGATCGCGCCGGGTTCCGACGCCGACATCGTCCTCTACGATCCGCACGCCGAGCAGGTCATCTCCGCCGAGACGCACCACATGAACGTGGACTACTCGGCGTACGAGGGCAGGCGGATCACCGGACGCGTCGACACCGTGCTCTCCCGCGGGGAACTCGTCATCGACCGGCGCGAGTACACCGGCCGGGCCGGTCACGGGGCCTTCATCCCCCGCTCCACCTGTCAGTACCTGTAAGGAGAGTCCCCGCATGGACTTCGGCCTCGTCCTCCAGACCGACCCACCGGCCTCTCAGGTCGTCAGCCTCATGAAGCGGGCCGAACGCAACGGCTTCCGCTACGGCTGGACCTTCGACTCGGCGGTCCTCTGGCAGGAACCGTTCGTCATCTACAGCCAGATCCTGGCCAACACGCAGAAGCTGCGCGTCGGCCCGATGGTCACCAACCCGGGCACCCGCACCTGGGAGGTCACCGCCTCCACCTTCGCCACGCTCAATGACATGTACGGCAACCGCACGGTCTGCGGAATCGGCCGCGGGGACTCGGCGATGCGGGTGGCCGGCCGGGCGCCCAACACGCTGGCCCGCCTCGGGGAGGCCATCGACGTCATCCGCGACCTGGCCGAGGGCCGCGAGACGCAGGTGGACGGCAAAGCGCTGCGCATCCCGTGGATCAAGGACGGGAAGCTGCCCGTCTGGATGGCCGCGTACGGGCCGAAGGCCCTGGCCCTGGCCGGGCAGAAGGCCGACGGGTTCATCCTCCAGCTCGCCGACCCCTACCTCACCGAGTGGATGATCGGGTCCGTCCGCGAGGCCGCCGTGGCGGCCGGCCGCGATCCGGCGGAGATCACCATCTGCGTGGCGGCTCCCGCGTACGTGGGCGACGACCTCGCCCACGCCCGCGACCAGTGCCGGTGGTTCGGCGGGATGGTCGGCAACCACGTCGCCGACCTGGTCTCCCGGTACGGGGAGCACTCCTCGATGGTTCCGGAGGAGCTGACCGAGTACGTCAAGTCCCGTCAGGGCTACGACTACAGCCACCACGGCCGCGCCGGGAACCCGTCCGCCGACTTCGTCCCGGACGAGATCGTCGACCGCTTCTGCCTCCTGGGCCCGGCCGAGGCCCACATCGAGAAGCTGCGGGTCCTGCGGGACCTCGGCGTCGACCAGTTCGCCGTCTACGACATGCACGACGCGCGGGAGGCCACGATCGACGCGTACGGCTCTGACGTCATCCCGTCGTTCGGCTGACTCCCGCACGCGGCGCGGGGCCCCGCGCCGCGCGCGGGGCCCCGCTGTGGACCCCGCGGGCCCTCAGCCGCCGGCGGCGGCTCTCAGCCGACGCCCGATCTGCACGTCCGTGTCGAGCGTGCTCAGCCGGACCGGATCCCGGGTCTCGTCGAGCACGATCACGTGCAGTACGGCGCCGACGAGGGAATCGTCGGCGGCCGAAGGCCAGACAGGGGTCTTGGCCTGATCGATGAAACCCCGGCTTCCGTCCGGCGATTCGACCTCCAGACCCCAAGGGCGTACCGCGGTAACGGTGACGTCTGTTTCGCCGTGCAGGACGAAGTCCATCTCGGTCATCCCTTCTTGCCCTGGATCCACTCGCGGTGCACCGTGAGCTTGTTGAACTCCTTGATCTCGCCGACGGGGATCACGAACTCGATGCGCACGCTTCCGCCCGGACCCTTCCGGTCGTACCGCTCCGCGTACTTGCCGAACGTGGCGAGGAACTCGGGAGCCATGTCGTAGCGGATCATGCCATCGGCGAACGGGCCCGCGCCAGTTCCCACGTACTCGGCAGCGATACTGCGCTCGCCGAAGTAGACGGCCGCGTCTCCGGTGGTGTGTGCGGCGGGGTTGGGGCCGTTCTTCTTCTCGTACTCCTTGTCGACCATTTTCGGCGTGCGGTAGATGGAGAGGCCGATCTCCGGACAGTCGTCGTCGTCCCCCTTGGGCTTGTCCTTGCCCGCGGCCGCCATGCGCATGAGGGACTGCGCGTGGGAACCCTTCCGCGTGTCCTTGTCCTTGTAGCGGTCCGCCAGGCAACCGGGGATGCCTCGCTGGACCTTCTCGACGATCTTTTCGCCCTTGGAGACGATCTTCTTCGCGCGGGCGACCTTGTCGAGGAAGGTGTTGATGCCGGCGATGGCCTTGGCGATCCGGGGGATCTTGCTGGCGATCTTGAGGACCTTGACCGGACCCAGGTTCTGGACGATGGCCCAGAGACAAATCGGGATGTCGGGGTCGTCGATGCAGGCCCTGATGTCTTCCAGGAAGAGTTCGACGAGGATCTCCCCGCCGTTCTCCAGCAGGTAGTCGATGAGGTTCTGCCCGGCGAGGGCACGGGCGGCGGCCAGTTCGTCGGCGGTGATGCCGGCCTCGTCGAGCGCCTTGCGTTCAAGGTCCGTCGGTGTGACGGGCGGGGCGGTCGCAGGCTCCTTCGTCCGGGCGGCCTCCTCGCGTTCCTTTCGTTTCAGCTCGCGCTGGTATTCCTCGGCCTTCTTCGCGGCGGCGTCGGCGTCGCGGGCGTGCTGGTTGGCGTTGGCGGCCGCCGTCTCCGCGGACTTGGCGTGCTGTTCCGCGGACTCGGCGAGGGTGGCGGCGTCGGCGGCGTCCTTCTCCGCCTGGGTGGCTGCGGCCCGGGCGGTGCTCGCCTCCTTCTCGGCGAGGGTGGCGGCGCTGAGCGCGGCGGCGGCCTGGTTCTCCGCGTCGGTGGCGGCGGCCCGCGCGCGTTCCGCCTCGGCCTCGGCCTGGGTGGCGGCGGTGCGGGCGGCCGCCGCGTCGGCGTAGGCGGCGTTCGCGGCCTGGCGAGCCTGCTGGGCGTCGGTCTGCGCCTGGGCATCGGCCTGGTTGGCCCGGGCTCCCGCCGCCCTGGCCTTGGCTCCGTCCTCGGCCGCCTGAGCCGCCGAAGCCGTCGCCGCCGCCGAGGAGCGCGCGGCGTCCGCGGTCGATCGTGCCGCCGCGGCGGCGGCCTTGAAGGCGGGAGCCACCTGGGCGTTGGCCCGGTTCGCGGCGGCCTCGGCGGCCTCCGCCGCCTTGACGGCCTCGGTGGCCTTCGCCTCCGCGGCGGCGGCCTGCTCCTTGCCCATCTTCAGGGCGGCGTTGGCCACCGTCACGGCGAAGTCGGCGCCGACGTCCGTACCCGCGAAGGGCGCTGCGAGGGCGATGGCGGTGTTGGCCGGGTCGGCGATGCCCGCGGCCGTGGTCCGGGCGGAGAAGGCGGCCGCCACCGCTACCCCGGCCTGGACCTGGGCCATGGCCGCCTCACGGACGGCCCCGTCGGCCTCTTCCTTCGTACGGTTGGCGGCCTGGAGCCCCTGGTTGGCGTGGAGGGCGGCGAGGCCGGCCAGCCGGGACGCCTCGTGCGCGGCGATGCCCGCGCGGCCCTCCTGCGCGGTTGCTTCGGCGGCCTTGCTGTTCGCCCGCTGGGCGGAGGCGCGTGTGAGGGCGGCTTCGCGCTCGGCCGTGTTCGCCGCGGCGTTCGCGGCGAAGGCGGCGGCCTCCGCCTTGTTGGCGGCGGCGTTGGCACGCGAGGCGTGCGCGGTGGCCTCACTGGAGGCGGCCCGGGCGCGGGCGGCGGCCCCCGAAGCCTCGATGGCGGCGGACCGGGACCGTGTCGCGGCGTCCGAGGCCGCGTTGGCCGCGCCGCGGGAGGCCAGCGCCGCCTTGCCGGACGCGTTGGCGTCCGAGCGCGCCTGGTCGGCGGCCTGCCGGGCCAGCTGGGAGTCCGAGGTGCCGCTCGCCGCGGCGGCCAGGGCCTCGGTGGCCTTGGCGCGGGCCTCGTCGGCGTTGTGCTGCCGTTCCGCCTCGAAGGCGGCGTCGCGCGCGTTGCGGGCCTTGGTCTCCTCCGCCTTGGCGTTCCTGTCCGCGTCGGCGGCCTTGCCCTCCTGCGTGGACGCCCGCGCGCGCATCTCGGCCGCGGTGGCCGCAGCCACCTGAGCTTCGGCCCGCTTCGCCGCAGCGGTGCGTGCCTCGGCTTCGGCCCGGGCCCGTGCCTGGGCCGCGACCTGCTGCTCCCGCTCGGCACGCTCGCGCGCGGCCGCTGCCAGGTTCCGTTCGCGCTTGGCGATGACGCGCTGTTCGTCGGCGATCCTGGCCTGGCGCTGAGCCTCCAGCCGGGCGTCCCGGGTCCGCTGGGCGTGCTCCCAGGCCGTCTTCTCGGCCTGCTCCGCCTCGATCCGGGCCTGGCGGCTCTTGGCCGCCGCGTCCGCCGCGGTCTTCGCCTGCTTGGCGGCCGAGGCAGCGAGACCCGCTGCCGCCTTGGCGTGCTGTTCGGCGTTGGCGCGCCACGCCTTGGCCTGCTTCTCGTGCAGTTCGGCCTGGTGCTGGGAGTTCAGACCCGCGGCGTCGGCCGCCGTGGCGTCGACCGCGTGCTGGGCGCTCTGCGCCGCCCGCGACGCGGCGTCGGCCGCCGCGTGGAGGCCGGCGGCGACCTCGGACCACTGGACCCCGTACGTCAGACCGGTCTCCACCAGGATCTCGGCCTGCACCTTGGCCTGCCCCGACGCGACCTGGGCCTGCTGGGCGGCGGTGTCGGCGAAGCCCACCTGACGGGCTACGTCCTTCTTGACCTCCGTGTAGTCCGACAGGCGCTTGCCCGCCCGGTCCGCCGCCAGCATCCGGTCGGCCTCACGCGAAGCCGAAGCCGCCAGACTCATCGCGTTGGAGGAGTTCTTCAGGGCCCGGACGGCATCCCCGTGCACCGCGATCAGCCTGGTACGGGCCTCGGCGGCGCGGGCGGTGTTCTCGGCCAGCCTGCGCAGCCGCTCCGCCGCCTCCAGAGCCTCCTTCTGCGCCTTCTCCTGCGCGGCCCGGTCCTCAGCGTCCTTCCGCGCCGCGACCAGGTAGCCCTTCTCCAGGAACTCGGCGATCACCCGGGCGTCACCGGAGGCCAGCGCCGTCTGAGCGGCGCTCCTGACCTGCGGCCCGCCCATCGCGGCGAGCATCTCCACCCGCTTGCGGTTCTCCGCCGCACGCTGCTGCTCGTTCTGCTCGGTGGCCTTGTCCCGCTGACGGGCGATGTCCGCACCGAACGCGAGGAAGTCCGCACGGTCCCGCGCGGTCCCGCCGAGCACCCGCTCGACCTCCGCGTTGAAGTACGGACCCCCCGTCCCCCGCAGAGCCTCCACCGCACGCCGGTTCCCGGCATCAGTGCTGTCCCGCTTGTCCTTGGCCCGCTGACGGGCTTCCGCCTCACCCCGCTCCAGGAACTCCCGGACCGCCTTCGGATCGGTGCTCTCCAGAGCCTTCCGCGCGGCTTGACGGACCTCCTCCTCGTCATCGAACTCGGCGTAGTCCTCCACCAGCTGCCGGTCCCGCTCGTCACTGACCCGCTCCAGCTCGGACCGGGGAGCCACGGGCGGAGCAGCCGCCCGCGCCCGGGCCAGCGCCGCGTTCCCACGCTGGACCACGTCCAGGGTCCGGGCGTCCAGAGCTCCGACCGCCGACCCCTCGGCACCAGCAACGGAACCCTGCCCCATCAGGCCCGTGAGCAGGGCCACGGCCATCGCCGTGGAAACCGCCCGGACTGCCATGCGTACGCGGCGGGGCCGCCACCTTCCGGCCGGAAAGTGGAATGGCTCTCTCATGGATGAATCCCCCAAGAAACGAAATGTCGTAGGCCCGGGCCCGGTGTAGGGCGCATGCCGAGCCGACGGCCGGCCCGCGCGCCTCGCGGGCGCGGGCCGGCCGTTGCTGTCATCGGGTACCCGGCCTCCGTGCGCCGCCCCGGCCGGCGAGAGACGCGCCGGGTCACGGTGGTGCCGATGACGGCGCGCATCTCGGCTCGGCGGACGGCCGTCGGCCGGTTCGTTGTACGGCGGGCTCCCCCCGGAGCCCGTGGTCGGCGGTGGGTGCGACGGCAGCGTGCCGGATAACACCCCGCCGTGGACAAGTGGTTGGTCAAGCCACCTACATGGACCATATCAACGCTCAGCGGATACCAGTGATCGATTTTCGGACACGACCTGGCGCGGCGGACCTCGCGCACGCCCGCGACCCGTGCCGCTGGTTCGGCGGCACGGGTCGGCAACCAGAGTCCCCGGCCCGCGCCGGGGCCGGGTCATTCCGCGTAGTCGTTGCCCTGGAGGTGGAGCGAGCGCAGGGCGGCCTCCAGCGCGAAGCGGTGGTCCGGGTCCGTGATGCGGTCGCCGAGGTGGGCGTCCAGGTTGCGCAGGCGGTAGCGGACCGTCTGCGCGTGGACGCCGAGCAGCTCGCCGACCTGTTCGGCGGGGGCCCGCGTGGCGATGTGGACGCGCAGCGTCTCGACCAGGCGGCCGCGCCGGGAGCCGCCCAGGGCACTGAGCGGGGCCAGTTCGCGGGCCGCGATGTGCGTCACCAGACCGGGGTCGGACAGGAGCCACAAGGTGGTCAGATGGTCTTCGCAGTGCACGACCGGGCCGTCGGGCACGATCCCGTCGTCGATGAGCTGTAACACCTTCCTGGCCCACCGGATGGAGTCGGCGGCCTGCGGCGGTGGCACGGTCAGGCCGATGACGGCCGGGGCGCCCGCGAGGGCGGATTCGAGCATCGCCAGGCGTTCGGGGGTGAGCGGCCCGGGGATCAGCAGGTGCGGCTGGGGGATGCCGAGGTCGGCGAGCACGTCCCGGTCGAGGCAGGCCCGTACGTGGTCGGGGGCCGGTGCGCGCAAGGCCACCAGCGTGCACTGCGAGGGGAGTTCCCAGGACGCCTGCTCGCACAGCTCGGCGATGGTCGCCTGCGGCAGGGGGGACCCGACCAGGATGAGATGGAGCAGTTTGCGGCGTAACGCCGATAACTCGGAGGGCGCACGCTCCTGGACTTCCGCGTATCCCTCGCGCGCGACCGCCTCCAGCTCGTCGACGTAGGCGAAGAGCGCGTCCGCGAAGGCGAGGATCAGCGAGGGGGACAGGTTGTACTGGCGGCCCATGGTCTTGGCGCGGCGCAACGCGATGCGTGCGCCGAGCCGGTAGGCACCCTGGAGGGTGTCGAGGTCACGGCCCTCGTACGCCTCCACCCGGCCGAACTTGCGCAGGAGTTCGTCGCGCAGGACCGAACTCGTGCCGGGGTCGGCGACGCGGTCCACGAACGTGGCCAGGGCCTGCTCCACGCCCTGTCGGATGGCGTCCGCGTTGGGGCCGTTGAGAAGGCGGGCGTACACCGGATAGGCGCGCTGGACCTCGACCCGTATCTCTTTGATGAGCCCCGGGACCTCGGGCCTCATCAAGGCCGCGAACTCCTTGGGGAGCGGGTCGAGCGGTTCGCCGAGGTCCGGTGGTTCTGGCATCGAGGGCATGACTGATCCCTTGCTCTCCTGCGCGCCCGGTGGGGGAGCGGCGTGACGGCGCCCTGCTGGCTGAAGGGCGCCGCGCGGCCGTCAGGTGCATACCTGTGTGAGGTGCTGACGCTAGGTCAAGTCCGCTGTGCTGTACACCGTTTGAACAGGAGATGCGCAGGAGGGCGGGTGGAGTCCGGCGAGTCGGCCGGGAATCGTCGTTGACTGACCGTTAGTTGACTGCCGAGTGCCAGTTGCGGGCGAGCTGCTTGCCCGCGTCGGGGGCGATCGTGCCCGGGGCGAAGAGCCCGCCCAGGTAGGTCTGGGTGTTGTTCAGGGTCAGGCTGTTCTTGCCCGCCGCCGACGGCAGGCCGGTCTTGAGGTTGACCGCCGCGTCGATCAGGCCGAAGAGCCCCAGCCCGCAGCCGCTGGCGCCGGGGACGGCGAACGTCGTGTCGTTCTGGGTGGAGCCGAGGAGGTTGAGGCGGCTCATCTCGCCCTCCTCGCTCGCGGTGCCGTCACCGTCGAACCGCTCCACGGCGAACGACGGGTAGGTCAGGTTCTTCGGCTTCAGGACGATCGGGTTGTTCTTGGTGCCGATGTAGCAGTTGCTGCCCAGGAACGGGTTCTCCAGGTGGATGCGGACCGGGATGTTCACGATCGTCTGGTCGGTGACGACACCCGCGATCTGGTCGAAGTCGTACGGGGTGCCCACCGACTCCAGGGTCGCGGTGATCTTGTTGAGCTTGCCGTCCGTGAGCTGCTTGCAGATGGCGGTGATGCCCGGGATGTTGCTCGGGCACATCAGCCCGAGGAGACCGCCGGGCACCGTCGCGGAGGCGGCGATGATCGCGCCGGAGGCGGGTGCGACGACGGTGCTGGTCCCGTCGGAGTTCTGGACGACGCCCATCTGGAGGTTGCTGTTGCCGGTGATGACCGTCGTGTTGCCGAGCTTGATGGACCCGCTGGCGGCGTAGGAGACGACGCACTGCGGTGCCTTGTCCAGGCCGTCCGCCCCGAGCATCGTCGCCGAGTCGACGGGACAGCGGGTGAACGGACCCCACGCGCCGTTGAGGTCCGGCGTGGCGGCGGTCGCCGTACCGAGGGAGGCGAACGCGCCGAACGCGGTCAGCGCCGAGACGGTGGCGAGCCGGGTACGTGCGGAGGCGAGTGGCATGGACGAGCCTTTCGGTGACGGGGGACGTTCGGGTCTGTGGTGCGGGGGTGCGGAACAGGGGACGGATCAGGGGTGCGGATCAGCGCTCCGGGGCGGGGACCACGTACGGCTGGCGGTCCTCGGTGCACTGGCCCTCGGTGGGGACCTCGACGCCCACCGCGCACGTCTGCCCCTGAATCTGCTTGACGTAGTTGCCGGGGCCCGAGATGGACGCGGTCAGCAGCCGGTCCAGGTCCTCACCGCCGGCGCCGCAGCCGGTGAAGGGAGGGATGGTCACCTCGCCCGTCAGCGGCCCGCCGGAGGTCAGGACGTAACCGGTGGCGTCCGTGCCGTTGATGAGCTGTCCCTTCCCGAGCATCACGAGGTGCGGGCCCGGGTACGTGGCGGGATCGGGCTCGGGGGAGCTGAGTGGGGTCTGCGTACGGCACGACGGGCCGACGTCCAGCGGCGTGCCGTTGACCTTGACGTCCAGGACGCGCAGGACCAGCGGGGCGCGTACGTACGTCTCCGCGATGTTGTCCGGGAAGACGAGCAGCACGTCCGACGCGACGGTCATGGGCCCCGCCTGCTCCAGGATCATGGTCGCCGTCGTCGGGGTGAAACCGAAGGTCAGGAAGGTGGACTGGAACGGCGGGGTCTGTTTGCGGCCCTGGTAGTCGAGATATGCCTCCGACTTCTGGAGCAGGTGGATGCTCCCGTCCGGAGGGAAGGCGATCTCCGGGTCGCCCTGCTCGATCTGCACGCACGACACCGGGATCAGGGAGGCGCCGCCCAGTTTGCGGACGTTGGAGTAGCCCGTGATGTACGCGTTGAGGGACTTGTCGGTCGGGTTCTGCTTGACGCAGGGCGGCGCCGGCGCTCTGGCGGCCGACGCGCCGGCGCGGGCGTCGCCGATCTTCGGAGCCTTGTCCTTGTCCTTCCCCTTGTCCATGCCTCCGTCCGCCCGGTCGGTGGGAGTTCCGGGCGCCGCCGGCCCCTTCGGGGTGCCGGGGGCCGTCGGGGACGCCGGCTCCGTCGGGCGCCCGGACGCCGGGGCCGTGGGGGCCGACGGGGAGGGCGAACCGCTCGGGGCCGGGGTGGAGGTGGCCGGAGCGACCGGCACGGTGGCCAGCAGGCCGTGGCCCTCCGCGTCCTTCACCAGGGTGCAGGTGAGGGAGAGGGACGCGGGCGTGGCGGGCGCTCCGTCGGCCGTGCCGAGGGCGAGGTCGATGCCGAGGTCCGCGGCCGTGAAGGTGAGGTCGCCGTCGGCGGCCGCCGTTACGGCCGGGGCGTCGCCGGTGGTGGTGAGGGTCAGCGGGCCCGTGGCGGGAACGGCGACGGGCGGGGCCCCGGCGGTGCCGCGCCAGAGGGCCTGCGCCGAGGCCCCGCGCTGGGCGACCTGGAGCGCCAGCCTGGTCTCGGGCAGCACCGTGGCGGCCTTGAGGGCCGTCAGGTCGGCGACGGCCGCGGCCGGCAGCTCGACCGCCGTGGTCACCCCGGTGGGCAGGATCTTCTCGCCGGCCGTGGCCCGGCCGGGGAAGGTGGCCGTCACCCGGACCGCGGCGCGCTGGTGCCCCGAGGGCAGCGCGCAGTCGTAGGACAGCTTCGCGGTGATCTCCTGCGAGTCCACCGCGGCGGCCGCCGACGGGATCAGGGGGGCGAGCGCCGCGAGGGCGGCGAGCGCCGCACCGCGCGCGCGGACGCGCCGTGTCTCCGGGACGGGAGGGTGGCCTCTCATCGCTTGCTCCGCTCGGGCGTCGTGCGGGGCGCCGACGGCCGGCGCGGCCGGTCGGCGTGTCTGGTCGGCGTGTCTGTTCGGCGTCGAGGGGCGGCGCCGAGGGGCGGCGCCGAAGGCCGGCGTCGGGGGTCGGTGTCGGGAGTCGGCGAACGCCCGGCCGGTGTCACCGGCCGGGCGCACGGACCCGGGGGAGTGCCGGTGGCACTCCCGCACGCCTTACGGGTTGGTGCCGACGATGGTCGGGATGATCGCGGTGCCGGTCTTCTTGACCAGGTAGGCACCGGTGAAGATCGGCTTGGCGCCGACCGGGACGGCGCTGCCGCAGTTGGTCGACGAGACGACGTTGAGCTGACCCGAGGTGCTGGCGACCGCGAGCTTGCCCGTCGAGTTGGTATACGTGGCGGCCGCCTTGCCCGTCACGCGGAAGACGCAGGCACCGACGGTGACCTTGGCGTCGACATTGCCGATGTAGCCCTTGGTGACGCCGGTCGCGGCGGTGTAGTCCTGAGCCACCACGGTCCACGGGGTGGTCGGAACGGTGGTCACGTTGCCCAGGACGCTCGTGCAGGGCGAGCCGCTGGCACCGAAGTTGATGGCGCTGATCGAGCCGACGGTGGCCGGGTTGCCGGTGGCGCTGGCCATCGTGCCGGAGGCACCCGACGTCGTACACGTCATGGCGATGCCGTTGACGCTGAGGACGATGTTCCCGCTGTTCGTCGCCGTGTAGGTCGACGGGGACGGGTTGACGGTCCACGTGGTGGACGGCACGGCCGATGCCGGGCCCACGGTCAGGGTGAACGCGGCGGCGGCGGCACCGGTGACGACGGCGAGGTTTCTGATGGTCTTCTTCATGGCTCTGGGACTCTCCTTGGGGATTGACCGGCAGAGGTGGGCCGCAGCTGTGCGATGGGGGAGACACAGAGGACCCGCGGCTCGGTGTTCCTCGGCCGCGACGCTGACGTTACTTGCGGGAAACTTGGCTGAACAATGGCGCAGTTCAAGATTCTTTGAAGAGCCCGAATTACCTGTTCGCCGCGTGAGCGGTCCTTGATGCCGCCTTAGTCTCCGGGTGCGCAATGTCGACAATTTCGATCGATCACGCACCGCGCTGCCATTTTTTCGCCGGGGCCGGTCGTATGAATCTCGATATGGAGAGGAAGTGCTCTCCGTCATGACAAGCGGCGGTGCGCATGTGTCATCCGCGTGACAAGGAATGCCGGAGTGCGGGAGGCGCCGCGAAAAACTCGGACCTGCGTATTGCCGTCGGATGTTACCCAGCCGTAGCGTTCCGGGTGCGACGCTCTACCCCTGGTTGGCGGCCCCTGACGGCAGCAGTCCTGTCCGATGGTCTGGGCCCGGTCTCCCGCCAGGGCCGGCACCTTTCGGCAGGGCACCGCGGAGCCGGTTCGCGGCCCCGCGAGACCCCGGACTGTCTCACCGGAGACAAGTGACGCACCCGGATTTGTCCACGCGGTGACACATTCCGGGGCGCCGGGCCGAATTGATGTCACACCTATTGTCCCGATGATCGTGAACGACCTAACGTGCGGCCTGCGAAGCGCACGCGACACGCCTGCTGGAGGTGATATGGGAATCGAGGTGGCTGTTGAGGGTCTGACCATGTCCTTCGGCAAGCAGAACATCTGGCAGGACGTGACCTTGACCTTGCCCGCGGGTGAAGTCAGCGTCATGCTCGGCCCTTCCGGTACCGGGAAGACGGTGTTCCTCAAATCGCTCATCGGTCTGCTCAAACCGGAACGGGGACGCGTCCTCGTGGCGGGAGTCGACATGGTGAACAGCTCCGAACGCGACATATACGAGGCCCGCAAACTCTTCGGCCTCATGTTCCAGGACGGCGCGCTCTTCGGATCCATGTCCCTCTTCGACAACATCGCCTTCCCGCTGCGCGAGCACACGCGGAAGAAGGAGTCGGAGATCCGCCGGATCGTCATGGAGCGCATCGACGTCGTCGGGCTCGTCGGATCCGAGGGCAAGCTCCCCGGAGAGATCAGCGGCGGCATGCGCAAGCGGGCGGGACTGGCCCGCGCGCTCGTGCTCGACCCGCAGATCGTGCTGTGCGACGAGCCGGACTCCGGACTCGACCCCGTCCGCACCGCCAACCTCTCGCAGCTGCTGATCGACCTCAACGCACAGATCGACGCGACGATGCTCATCGTCACCCACAACCTCGACATCGCCGCCACCGTCCCCGACAACATGGGGATGCTCTTCCGGCGCAACCTCGTCACCTTCGGTCCGCGCGAAGTGCTGCTCACCAGCGACGAGCCGGTCGTGGCGCAGTTCCTCGCGGGGCGGCGCGAAGGTCCCATCGGGATGTCCGAGGAGAAGGACGCGGCCACGCTCGCGGCCGAGGCCGCCGTCCCCGCCGCCGCGCCCGCCGCACCCCGGGTCATCGTTCCGCAACTGGAGCCCTCGCCCGGACTGCCGCAGCGCCAGGCGGCCCTGCGGCGCCGCGAGCGCGTCCTCGGCATGCTCGACACCCTGCCGCCCGCCGCCCGCGCCGCCATCGAGGACACGTACGCGCGCGGGGCGCAGGCGCCCACTCTGAGGCTGCCGGCCACCGGGAGCGCTTCGTGATCACGGGCGGGCTGCGCCACACCGGCCGTCTCTTCGCCCTCGCGGCCGAGGTGGGCCGGTCCATCTTCAGACGGCCCTTCCAGTTCCGGGAGTTCGTCGAGCAGTTCTGGTTCATCGCCAGCATCACGATCCTGCCGGCCGCGCTCGTCTCCATCCCGTTCGGCGCGGTGATCGCCCTCCAGGTCGGCTCGCTCACCCAGCAGCTGGGCGCGCAGTCGTTCACGGGAGGCGCCAGCGTCCTCGCCGTCATCCAGCAGGCGAGCCCGCTCATCGTCGCCCTGCTCATCGCCGGCGCGGGCGGCTCCGCCATCTGCGCGGACCTCGGCTCCCGCAAGATCCGCGAGGAGCTCGACGCGATGGAGGTCATGGGCGTCTCACCCGTCCAGCGCCTGGTCGTGCCGCGGGTCCTGGCGACCATGGGCGTGGCCGTGCTCCTCAACGGCCTGGTGTCCGTCGTCGGGACCCTCGGCGGCTACTTCTTCAACGTCATCCTCCAGGGCGGCACCCCGGGCGCCTACCTGTCCAGCTTCTCCGCTCTCGCCCAGCTCCCCGACCTGTACATCAGCGAGTTCAAGGCCCTCGTCTTCGGATTCATCGCGGGCATCGTCGCCGCCTACCGCGGACTCAACCCGCGCGGCGGCCCCAAGGGGGTCGGCGACGCCGTCAACCAGTCCGTCGTGATCACGTTCATGCTGCTGTTCTTCGTGAACATGGTGCTGACGGCCGTCTACCTGAACATCGTCCCGCCGAAGGGAGGCTGAGGCCGATGGCCTCCCCGTTCGTCTGGCTCGACCGGTCCGGCGACCAGTTCCTGTTCTACGTCAAGGCACTGGCCTGGATCCCGCGCACGCTGCGCCGCTACCTCAAGGAGGTCCAACGGCTGCTCGCCGAAGTGGCCTTCGGCTCCGGCGGACTCGGGGTGATCGGCGGCACCATCGGCGTGATGATCGCGATGACCCTGTTCACCGGCACGGTCGTCGGCCTCCAGGGGTACGCGGCGCTCGACCAGATCGGCACCGCCGCGTTCACCGGGTTCATCTCCGCGTACTTCAACACGCGCGAGATCGCCCCCCTCGTCGCCGGGCTCGCCCTCTCCGCGACCGTCGGCGCCGGCTTCACCGCCCAGCTCGGCGCGATGCGGATCAACGAGGAGGTGGACGCCCTCGAAGGCATGGGCATCCGCTCCATCCCGTACCTGGTCACCACCCGCATCATCGCGGGCGTCGTCGCGATCATCCCGCTCTACGCGATCGGCCTGCTCTCGTCCTACCTCGCCTCCCGGTACGTGACCGTCCTGTTCAACGGCCAGTCCCAGGGAACGTACGACCACTACTTCAACCTGTTCCTCTCCCCGACGGACGTCGTGCTCTCCGTCCTCAAGGTGTTCATCTTCAGCGTCATGGTGATCCTCGCCCACTGCTACTACGGCTTCCGCGCCTCCGGCGGCCCCGCCGGAGTCGGCGTCGCCGTGGGCCGCTCCGTGCGCAACGCCATCGTGATCATCAGTGTCACCGACTTCTTCCTGTCGCTGGCCCTGTGGGGCGCGACCACGACCGTGAAGGTGGCGGGGTGAGCATGAGCAGCCCACGGGGCACGACCCTGAGCCGCCGGTCCGCCGGAGTCGTCTTCCTGCTGGTCCCCGCCCTCCTCGTCTGGCTGGCGATCGCGGTCTACGACAAGCAGTTCACCGACAGTGCCCCGATCACCGTCGAGACGGGCAGCGTCGGCAACGAGATGCACCCGGGCGCCGAGGTCAAGCTGCGCGGCGTCGTCATCGGAGAGGTCCGCTCCATCGAGGCCACCGGCACGGGAGCCCGCCTCACCCTCGCGATGGACCCCGGCACCCTCGGCCGGGTCCCCTCCGACGTACGCGCCCAGATGCTGCCGACGACCCTGTTCGGCGAACGGTTCGTGGCGCTCGTCGCGCCGCCGGCGCCCTC
This sequence comes from Streptomyces sp. NPDC002044, assembly GCF_040296725.1. Lineage (NCBI taxonomy): Bacteria > Bacillati > Actinomycetota > Actinomycetes > Kitasatosporales > Streptomycetaceae > Streptomyces > Streptomyces sp. NPDC002044. The sequence continues at coordinate 37,848 of NZ_JBEOXU010000030.1, read as the reverse complement.
GCCGCAGCCGATCGCCGCCGGGGCCGTCATTCCGGAGGACCGCTCCGGCAACGCCGTGGAACTCCAACAGGTGCTCGACAACGTCCTGCCCATGCTCACCGCGGTCCAGCCGCAGAAGCTCTCCGCCACCCTGTCCGCCGTGTCCCGGGCCCTCGAAGGGCGCGGTGACACACTCGGTGACACGCTCGCCCAACTCGACGCCCACCTCGCGAAGTTCAATCCGGAGCTGCCCGCGCTCAACCGCGACCTCCAGGAACTCGTGAAGGTCAGCAACCTGTACGCGGACGCGGCCCCGGACATCATCACGGCGCTCACCGACTTCACCACCACCAGCGGCACCCTCGCCGAGAAGGAGGGCGAGCTGGCCGGCACCCTCGGGGCCACCACCCGCACCGCCCAGGACGTCACCGCCTTCCTGCGCCAGAACAAGGACAACATCATCCGGCTCAGCGCCACCGGCCGGCCCACCCTGGAACTGCTCGCCGAGTACTCCTCGTCCTTCCCCTGCACCCTGCGCACCCTCGCCGAGTTCGTACCGGCCATGGACAAGGCGCTCGGCAAGGGCACCGACCAGCCCGGGCTGCACGTCAACGTGGTCACCGTGCCCTCGCGCGGCGCCTACGCACCCGGCCGCGACACCCCCTCCTACACCGCGGGCGGCGGTCCGCGCTGCTACCCCGTGCCCTACCTCGGCATCCCCGCCGCACCCGCCGCGCGGGCCACGGCGGCGGCCGAGCAGAGCCTGGGACCCGCCAACTCCCCGCAGGAGAACGACTTCCTGAACGAACTCCTCGCTCCCGCCGCCGAGAAACGGGCCGGCGACCTGCCCGACTGGAGCAGTCTGCTGGCCGGACCCGCCTACCGAGGCACGGAGGTGATCCTCAAGTGACGAACGACCTCGCCCACACCCGACGGCGGCCCCTCACCGGCCCGCTGGTCAAGTCCCTCGTCTTCGTCCTGGTCACCGCCCTCGCCACGACCGTGCTCGCGCTCAGCATCGCCAACACCGGCGTGGGCTCGGACACCCGCTCCTACAAGGCGCTGTTCACCGACGCGACCGGGCTCATCGAGGGCGACAGCGTGCGGATCTCCGGAGTGAAGGTCGGCGAGGTGACCGGCGTCCGTGTCGTCGACCGGCGCACCGCCCAGGTCACCTTCCGCGTCCGCGACGACCGCACGCTCCCCGGCTCGGTGACCGCGGCCGTGAAGTACCTCAACATGGTCGGGCAGCGCTACATCGCCCTCGACCGGGGCAGCGGCGATGTCGGCGCCGCCCTGCGGCCCGGTGCCACCATCCCGCTGGACCGCACCACACCCGCGCTCGACATGACGCTGCTCTTCAACGGGTTCAAGCCGCTCTTCGAAGGTCTCTCGCCCGCTGACGTCAACGATCTCGCCGGTTCGCTCATCCAGGTCCTCCAAGGCGAGGGCGGCACCGTCGACAGCCTCATCCGGCACATCGGCTCGCTCACGCACACGGTCGCCTCCAAGGACAAGGTGATCGGGCAGGTCGTCACCAACCTCAACACCGTCCTGGACACGCTCAACAGCCGCGAGGCCGCCTTCGGCGACCTCGTCGTCACCCTCCAGAAACTCGTCACGGGCTTCAACGACGACCGCAAACCCCTCGGCGAGGCCGTCCAGGCCATGGGCGACCTCACCACCGCGACCGCGGGACTCCTCCAGGACGGACGCGCCCCCCTGAAGCAGAGCATCGGCGAACTGGGCCGCCTCTCCAGCACCCTCGGCGACCGCACGCCGCAGATCGAGGACTTCCTCGACAGGACGCCGGCCAAGATGACCGCCCTGGCCCGGCTGTCCTCGTACGGATCGTGGTTCAACCTCTACCTCTGCGAGGCCCGCGTGAGCGGTGTGAGCACCTCCGACGGCTCCAAGCCGCCGACCGGCATCACCGTCACCGAATCGAGGTGCCGAGGATGAGCCGCCCGCCCCGGTTCACTCCCCTCAGGGCCCGCAACCCCGTCGCGCTCGCCGCCGTCGGACTCGTCGTGCTCGCCCTGCTCGCCGCCCTCGCCTACCACGCGGACCGCCTGCCGTTCGTCGGCACGGGCACCACCTACAGCGCCGACTTCACCGAGGCCGCCGGTCTCGGCACCGGCGACGAGGTGCGCATCGCCGGGGTCAAGGTCGGCTCGGTCACCGGCGTCGCCCTCGACGGGCCCAAGGTGAAGGTGACGTTCGAGGCCGGCGACGCCTGGATCGGCGACCGCTCCACCGCCGCCATCGCCATCAAGACCCTCCTCGGCGACAAGTACCTGGCCCTCGACCCGCTGGGCGCCGGACGCCAGGACCCCCGCAGCCGCATCCCGCTGGCGCGCACCACCTCCCCGTACGACGTGACGCAGGCGTTCCAGGACCTGAGCGGCACCGTCGACGCCATCGACACCAAGCAACTCGCCGAGAGCTTCGAAACCATCTCCGACACCTTCAGGAACTCGCCGCCGAACGTGCGCAGCGCCGCCACCGGCCTGTCCGAACTGTCCAAGTCCGTCTCCAGCCGCGACGCCCAGCTCACCCGGCTCCTCCAGGGCAGCCGGACCTTCACCAAGACGCTGGAGGGCAAGAAGTCCAGCTTCGAGACCCTCCTGGAGGACGGCGGTTCGCTGCTCGGCGAGCTGAAGCAACGGCGTGACGCCATCCGCGCCCTGCTCAAGGGCAGCCGGGACCTGGGCACGCAGCTCAGCGGCATCGTCGACGACAACGACCGGCAGCTCGGACCCACCCTGAAGGCGCTGAGCCGCGTCACCAAGGTCCTGGAGGAGAACAGCAGCCAGCTCGACAAGACCCTCGCCCTCGTCGGCCCGTACTACCGGCTGGTCGGCAACACCCTCGGCAGCGGTCACTGGTTCGACAGCTACCTGTGCGGAGTCGTGCCCCGGAACTACCTGCCCGAGGCGTCACAGCCCACGACCGGATGCCTACCGCCGCAGCAGACCCCGGCGGCGGCCCAGGGGAGCGGTGAACGATGACCACACCCAGAAGGCCCCTCGCCATCGGGCTCGCCCTCGTGGTGCTCGCGGCCGTCGGACTCGTCGGCGTACGCCTCCTCGGCTCCGACGGCACCCGGGTCACCGCCTACTTCGACCGCGCCGTCGGCGTCTACGCCGGATCGGACCTCAGGATCCTCGGGGTACGGGTCGGCGAGGTCGAGTCCGTGGAGCCCGAGGGCACCCGGGTGCGCGTCCGCCTCCGCGTCGACGACGGCGTGCGCGTCGCGGCCGACGCACGGGCCGTCATCGTCGCCCCGAGCATCGTCGCGGACCGGTACGTCCAGCTCACCCCGGCGTACAGCACGGGCCCGGCCCTCGCCGACGGAGCCCGGCTCGCGGCGTCCCGCAACCGCACCCCCGTCGAGATCGACCAGCTGTACGCCTCGATCACCGACCTCGGCAAGGCCCTCGGCCCCGACGGCGCCAACGCGACCGGCGCCCTGTCCGGGCTGCTCGACACCGGGGCCGAGAACCTCAAGGACAACGGTGACGCGATCGGCACGTCCATCCGGGAGTTCGGGAAGGCGGCCAAGACCCTCGACGGCAGCAGCGACGACCTGTTCGCCACCCTCGGCCAGCTCCAGACGTTCACCACCATGCTGAAGGACAACGACGGTGACGTCCGCACCGCCCAGGAACGCCTCGACGACGTGGTGACCTTCTTCGCCGCGAACAAGGACGACCTCGCCGGCGCCCTCGCCGAACTCGGCAAGGCCCTGGCGCAGGTGAAGACCTTCCTCCAGGACAACCGCGCCGAGCTGAAGCAGAACGTCGACCGGCTCGTCCCCCTCACCCAGGCCCTCGTCGACCAGCGGGCCTCCCTCGCAGAAGCCCTGGACGTGGCCCCGCTCGCGGCGGCCAACGTGGTGGGCGCCTACAACGAGGACACCCGCACCCTCGACGGCCGGGCCAACCTCAACGAGATCAGCATGGGCGGACCGCTGCTCCCGCTGCCCGTGACCGGCGGCTCCTCGGCCACCGGCGGAAAGGGGGACCGGTGAAGCGTCGCAGCCCCTTCCCCGGCAAGGGCGCCGGGGCCAGGACCGGCGGCATCGTCGCCCTCGGCGCGGTCGTCGTGCTCACCGTGACCCTGCTCCCCGGACTGCCGCGCTTCGACGGCATCGAGAACCTGCCGCTGCCCGGCGGCGCGGACCTCGGCTCCCACCCGTACACGGTCACCGCCGAACTGACCGACGTCCTCAGCCTCGTCCCGCAGTCCGCGGTCAAGGTCAACGACGTCGCCGTCGGCCGCGTCACCGGGATCCGCCTCGGGACCGGCAGCTGGACGGCGCGCGTCACCATGAGGATCAACGGTGACATCCGGCTGCCCGCCGACGCGGGCGCCCGCCTGCAGCAGTCCAGCCTGCTCGGCGAGAAGTACATCGAACTCACCGCCCCCGCCGGGGACACGGGCGGTCCGCGCCTCACCGACGGCAGTACGATCCCGCTCTCCCGCACCAGCCGCAACACCGAGGTCGAGGAGGTCTTCGGCGCGCTGTCCCTGCTGCTCAACGGCGGCGGCGTCAACCAGCTGAAGACCATCTCCAAGGAGCTGAACTCGGCGCTCGGCGGACGCGAACCCGAGGTCCGCTCCATGCTGGAGCGGGTCAACACCCTCGTCACCGACCTCGACGCCCACCGGGACGACATCACGCGGGCGCTCGACGGAGTCAACCGGCTCTCCGCCACCCTGGCCGGGCGCAAGGAGGACGTGGGCAAGATCCTCACCGGCCTCGCACCCGGCCTCAAGACCCTGGAGGAGCAGCGGGGTTCGCTCCTGACCATGCTGCGCGCCCTCGACACGCTGTCCGACGTCACCGTCTCCACCGTCCGCGCGAGCAAGGACGACATGGTCGCCGACCTCAAGGCGCTGGCGCCGACCCTGAAGGCGCTCGCCGACGCCGGCACCGACCTGCCCGACTCCCTCCAGGCGCTGCTGACGTACCCCTTCACCGACGAGGTGATGCGGGGCGTCAAGGGCGACTACCTCAACACCTACCTGTACCTCGCCGCCGTACCCGGCACGCAGGTCATTCCGCCGCTCGTCCCGCAGGCCACACCCACGCCCACGCCCGGACCCACCCCGCCGGGCGATCCGGAGACCCCCCCGGAAGACCCGGACACCCCGCCGGAAGACCCGGAGACCCCGCCGGCCGATCCGGAGACCGCCGCCCGCGGGGGCACCCCCGGGACCGGGCCGGCGAAGCCGAGGTCACCGCTGCCGCTGCCGCCCGTCCACAGCGTCACCCCGGCCGGGCCGTCCGCCACTCCGGGCGCGCCGAGCACCGCGACCGGAGCCGAAGCCGGAGGGAAGACCCCGTGATCACCCTCGCCGTACGGCTGAAGAACCTCGCGTTCCTCGTCATCGCCGTCCTCGTCCTCGGCTTCCTCGGCATCCGCTACGCCGACCTGGGGCGCCACGTCGGTATCGCCGACCACTACACCGTCAACGTCCACCTCGCCCGCACCGGTGGCCTGTTCCCCCACTCCGACGTCACCTACCGGGGCGTCTCCGTGGGCCGCGTCGGTGCCATCGACCTCACCGAAGACGGGGTCGTGGCCCGGCTGCGCATCAAGAAGTCGGCCGCCCGCGTCCCCGCCGACGCGAAGGCCGTCGTCGCCGGACTGTCCGCCGTCGGCGAGCAGTACATCGACCTGCGGCCCGAGAGCGACCAGGGGCCCTACCTGGCGGAGGGGGCCCGGATCGACCAAGCCGACACCGAGGTGCCCGCACCCGTCACCGACCTCCTGACCAGCATGAACGACCTCACCCGGTCCGTTCCGCTCGACTCGCTGCGCACGGTCGTCGACGAACTGGGCAAGGCGTTCGAGGGGCACGGCGACGACCTCCAGGCCCTGATCGACAGCGGCAGCGCGTTCGTCCAGGCGGCCGACCGCTCCCTGCCCGCGACCACCCGCCTCATCAAGGACGGCGAGGTCGTCCTGCGCACCCAGGCCGAAGAGGGGCAGGCCATCCGCGACTTCGCGACCGGCGCGCGCGACCTCGCCGTCACCCTCAAGGGCTCCGACAGTGACGTGCGCCGCCTCCTCGCCGTCACCCCGGACGCGGCCACGCAGGTCAGCGGCCTCCTGCGCGACCTCGATCCCAGCCTCGGCGTGGTCCTCGCCAACCTGCTCACCACCTCGGAGATCGCCGTCACCCGGCAGCGCGGCATGGAGGAGCTCCTCGTGAAGTTCCCCGCGGCCGTCTCCGCGGGCGCCACCACCGTCGACGCAGGACGGATGAACCTCGGCATGGCCGTCACCTTCTTCAAGCCCCTTCCCTGCACTGCCGGTTACGGCGGTACGCGCTACCGCAACGGCCTCGACCTCGGTACCGCACCCGCCCTGAACACCGGAGCGTCCTGCACCGGTCCCGCCTCGTCCGGGACGAACGTGCGCGGCTCCGCGAACGCCCCGAAGGGCGGTGCCGTCCCCGCCCCGGCCCGGCCCGGCTCCCTGCCCTCGGGCAGCGCCGGCTCCGCCGCCGCGCCGGCCGCCGCGCCCGCCCTGCCCGGGGCGCTCGGTCTGCCGGCCCAGGACGGCGGGCCCACCGACATGGCCGGGCTGCTCGGCCTCGCAACCGGGAGCGGCCGGTGAGGCGGGCGCGCGTCCTCGCGGGCGCGGGACTGGCGGTGGCGCTCGCCTTCTGCGGGACCGGCGCCTGGACGTACGCACAGGCCCGCACCGACGACGCCCTCGCCTTCAGCCGCGAGCGGGACGCCGTCCTCGCCCAGGGCCGCGGCCACCTCGCGGTGCTCAACACCCTGGACGCGTCCACGCGCGAGCACGCGGAAAGCGGGATCAAGGCGTGGCGCGACGCCTCCACCGGGCCGCTGCACACCGAACTGAGCGCCACCCGGGCGACGACGGGCGCCTCGGCGCGCGCCACCGTCACCGAGGCGGCCGTCACCGCGCTGGACGCCCGGGCCGGTACGGCGAAGCTCATCGCGACCGTGCGCGTCGACGTCACGCCCCAGGGCGCCTCGAAGACGACGAGCGACCGCAAGCGGCTCGAAGCCGTACTGGAGCGCACGGGCGACGACACGTGGAAGGTCAGGGCGCTGAGCGCCGTTCCGGTGGCCGGCGCGGACGCCGCCGGGACGGCGCCGCCCACCGGGGGGAGTGAGGCCAGGTGACGCGGCTGCCGGGGAACACCACACAGGAGGACGCGCGGAGCGGGACGCCACAGGTCCCGCCGGGTCCGGAGACGGCGGACACGGCCGGCGATGGTCCGGAGGCGGCGGACGGTCCCGGCGGCCGGGGTGACCCGGACGGCGGGGGCTCAGGCTCCGGCTCCCGGTTCGGCGGCCGGTGGCACACGGCCGCCTTCGCGGCGGCCGTCGCCGTCCTGCTCCTGGGCGGGAGCGCCTTCTTGTACGGCGCGCACCAGCTGCGCTCCACCCCGTCCGCGCAGAACCGTGCCCTCACCGACACCGTGGCCACCGAGCGGGTGAGCGGCGAGGTCGGCGACGGCCTGGCCAGGATCTTCTCGTACACCCCCGCCGGCGCCGACGCCACCGCCCGATCGGCGCGGACGGTGCTCGGGGGACGGGCCGCCCGGCAGTACGAGGACCTGTTCGCGCAGCTCCGCACGAACCTGGAGACACAGAAGATCACCCTGAACACGCAGGCCGTCCGCACCGGGGTGATCGAGCTCGACGGTGACACCGCACGGCTGCTGGTGCTCCTCGACCAGACCTCGCGGCGGGACGAGGGCGCCGGCACCTCGGCCGCGGCCCAGCTGACCGTCACGGCCCGCTTCCAGGACGACCGTTGGCAGATCGTCGACATCAAGGCCCGCTGAGAGATCGGCGGGAGACGGGACCACCCCATGAAACTCGCGGTCCGCGCCCTCGCGGGCACCCGGCCGATCCTGGCCGCCGCCCTCGCGCTCACCCTGATCGCGGGCGGCTTCGCCGCCTGGACCGGCCTGGGCTGGTACGAGGCGAGCCACGACGAGTCCGCCGCGTACGCCGTCCAGCGCGACCGGGCGCTCGCGGCCGCGGAACAGGCCGTGCAGAACCTGAACACCCTCGACCACACCAAGGTGGACCAGGGCCTCGACCTGTGGGAGTCGTCCACGACCGGTGACCTGCACAGCCAACTGGTGCAGGGACGGGCCGAGTTCGCCAGTCAGGTCAAGGCCGCGAAGACGGTGACGACGGCCCGGGTGCTGTCCGGCGCCGTCACCGAACTGGACGACCGCGCGGGCCGGGCCAGGGTGCTGGTCGCCCTGCGGATCACGGTGAAGGCGGCCGACGACAAGAGCAGCGAGAAGGACAGCCGCATGCTCGGTGAACTGACCCGCACCGGGACCCACTGGAAGCTCAGCGCGCTGGGTCAGGCGCCCGTGGGCGGCACGGCGTCCGGCTGACCGGCCGCCGCCCCGCGAGAGCCACCCGCATCCGAGAGGACACGCACGATGTCGACGACCCGCCACCTCATCAACCGCCAGCGCCGCCGCCAGGGCGTCGGCGGCCAGCCGGTCCCCGCGGCGCGCGCCTCCGGGGCCACGGGAACGGAGGAGGCCCTCGCCGGCGCGTCCCGCCCGCCTGTGGGCGGCCCGCGCGCGCCCGCGGCACCGCGGACACGGGCGGCGGGGGAGGCGGAAGGCGCGGGGAAGGCCGCGGGCGCGAAGCCCGCGGCGATGGCGGGACAGGGCGAAGGGGCCGGTGCGGCCGGGACGCGCCGGGGCGGTGGAAAGCTCCTCGCCCCCCTCCTGATCCTCTGCGCCCTCACCGTCCTCCTCGGGGCCTTCGCCGGCTTCGCCCAGAGCCGGGCCGCGGCGCTGCGGGACGATCCGGTACGCGGCAACACCGCGCTCACCGACCTCGCCCGCACCAGTGAGATCAAGGGACAGGCCGCCCAGGCCGTGGCCTCGCTCTTCTCGTACGACCACGCGAAACCGGCCGCCTTCGAGAGCGCGTCGAAGACCCTGCTCACCGGCAAGGCCGTCACCCAGCACCGTGCGCTCTTCGGCGACGTCCTCGTCCAGGCCGGGAAGCAGAAGACGGTGATCACCACGACGGTCACGGACAGCGCGGTCGAGCGCATCGACGGCGACCGGGCGCGCGTCCTGATCTACGCGGACCAGAGCAGCGTGGGCACGGCGGGGACCGAGAACAAGACCCCGCAGGACCAGGGCGTCTACGCCGGAGCGATGCTCGCCCTGGACCTCCTCGCGCGCGACGGGCGCTGGCTCGTGGAGGGCATCGACACCTTCGGCCGCTGAGCCGGGACGGCGGCCCGCCGGCCGCACCATCGGTGCGCTTCTCCAACCCTGGTGGGAGAACGGGAGGTGGAGGCACGCCCGCACCGCCGCGGATAGGCTGCGGCGATGCGCATCCGCCCCTCGCACACGGACGTCCTGACGGCCGCCGCGCAGACCGGCGTGGCCGTGCTGCTGGGCCGGGAAGCCGTCCAGCAGGGCTGGCCCGCGCTCGACCTCGCGGGATTCCTGCTGGTGGGGCTCGTCAACGTGCCGGGCGCCGTCCGTACGAAGGCGCCCCTCGCGGTCTGCCTGTTCGTCCTGGCGGCGTGGTTCGCGTACGTCACCGCCGGCTACTGGCCGGTGGTCAACTCCTTCGGCCCCATGCTCGCCGTGTACACGGTGGCCGCGCTCCGCCCCGTACGGACCTCACTGGCGTGCGCCGCCCTCATGAGCGCCGTGTGGATCTACGCCGGCCTGCTGGGGCACGGGCCCGGCGGCGGCTCGATGGCCGCGGTGCTCGCCCAGGCCGTCGTCTTCCCCGCGGTGCTGTGGCGGTTCGGGCTCATCGCGCGCCGGTCGGCCGCCCTGGCCCGGCAACTGCGCCGGGAGCAGGACGAACGGGCCCGGCGGGAGGTCGCCGAGGAACGCGGCCGGATCGCCCGCGAACTGCACGACATCGTGGCCCACCACATGTCCGTCATCTCGGTGCAGGCGGGGCTGGCGGGCTTCGTCTTCACCTCCGCGCCCGCCACCGCGCGCGCCGCCCTGGACACCATCCAGGACACCAGCGCCGAGGCGCTCGACGAACTGCGGCGCATGCTCCACCTGTTGCGGGCCGGGGACCACGACGAGGAGACGGACGGCGCCGAGCCCGGCGGCCGGGACGCGCCGATGCCGGGACTGTCCCGGCTGGGGGAGATGGCCGAGCGGGTCCGGGCCGCGGGTGTGCCGGTCGAGCTGCGCGTCACGGGCGAACCGCGGCCGCTGGCCCCCGGGGTGGAACTGTGCGCGTACCGGGTGGTCCAGGAGGCACTGACCAACGTGCTCAAACACGCCCGGCACGCCCGCGTGAGCGTCGCCCTCGACTACGGGCCCGCCCACATATCCGTCGCCGTCACCGACGACGGCGAGGTGGCGGATCCGGCCAAAATCGCGCAGGGGAGCGGACACGGGTTGATCGGCATGCGCGAGCGGGCCAAGCTCTACGGAGGAACGATCACCATCGGGCCCCGCAGCGAGGGAGGGTACGCCGTGTGCCTCACCCTGCCGACCTCCGCGCGGACCGCACCGCGGGCGGACGACCTCCCGGCATGACCGGAGGCACACCGCTGAAGGTGCTCGTGGCCGACGACCAGTTCCTCATCCGGGCCGGCCTCGTGGGCCTCCTCGAAGCCGCCCCCGGGCTGGAGGTGAGCGGGCAGGCCGCCGACGGCGCCGAAGCGGTCGAACTCGCCCTGCGCCTGCGGCCGGACGTCATCCTGATGGACATCCGGATGCCCGGCACGGACGGCATCACCGCCACCGAGCTGATCCTCGCCCGGGCCCCGCGGCCCGCACCGCGCGTACTGATCCTGACCACCTTCGACCTCGACGAGTACGTGTACCGCGCGCTGAGGGCCGGCGCCTCGGGGTTCCTGCTCAAGGACTCGGGGCCGCAGCGGCTGCTCGACGCGATCGCCGCGGTGGGCAACGGCGACGCGCTGTTCGCACCGACGGTGACCCGGCGGCTCGTGGAGGCGTTCGCGATGCGGGGAGCCGGCCGGGAGGGCCGCGCGGAACGGACCGGCGCCGCCGCGCTGGAGGCGCTCACCGGCCGGGAGACCGAGGTGCTGGAGCTGGTCGGCCGGGGGATGGCGAACACGGAGATCGCCTGGAGGCTGTTCATCAGCGAGGCGACGGTCAAGAGCCACCTCAACCGCACGATGAGCAAGCTGGGGCTGGAGAGCCGCGCGCAGGCGGTGGTGGCGGCCTACGAGAGCGGCCTTGTGGTACCGGGCGGCCACACCTGAGGCCCCGGGCCCCGACGGCCACAGCTGACGCCCGGCCGCCCCCCGGCCGCCCCGCCGGAGGCCGGGCACCGGCCCCCGGTTCACCGCACGGCCACCCGGTGTCCCGCGGGCCGTCCGGAACCGGCGGTGGGGTTTGTCGGTCCGGCGTGCTTTGCTGGGGGCATGATCGATGAGTTCCTGGCCCGTGGCCTGTCCGATGTCGAAGAAGCCGTCCGCAAGGCGGCGGCGATAGAGATCATGCCGAGGTTCCGGCAGCTCGCCGACCACGAGGTCGACCAGAAGAGCGGTCCTCACGACCTGGTGACCATCGCGGACCGTCAGGCCGAGGAGCACCTCACGGCCTCACTGACGCGGCTGCTGCCCGGCTCGGCCGTGGTCGGCGAGGAGGCCGTGCACGACGATCCCGCCGTGTACGGAGCGCTGCGCGAGGACGCCCCGGTGTGGATCGTCGACCCGGTCGACGGCACCCGCCAGTTCGTCAACGGCGACCCCGCCTTCTGCACCCTGGTCGCGCTCGCCCACCGCGGCGAGATCCTGGCCTCCTGGACCTACGCCCCGGCGCTGGAGGAGCTGTCCACCGCCATCCGCGGGCAGGGGGCGTACGTCAACGGTGTCCGCGTCCACAGCGGTTCGCCCGATCCGGGCACCGACCTGCGGGTCGCCACCGCCCACCCGCTGTACACCTCCGAGGCGGACAAGCGGGCGCTGGCCCGGCTCGAGGTGCCCGGGGTCGCGGCCCGGCCCTGCGGCTCGGCGGGCCTGGAGTACCTGCGGGTGGCGCGCGGCGAGATCGACGGCCTGGCCTTCACCTGGCCCTCCGCCTGGGACCACGCGGCCGGACTGCTGCTGGTCGCCGAGGCGGGCGGTTCCCAGAGCACGGTCGACGGGGTGCCCTTCCGGGTGGACCGCGACAACGCGCTGCCCTTCGCGGTCGGCCGGGACGAGGCCACCGCGATACGCATCCGGGAACTGCTCCGGGGCGCGTAGCGGACCGGCCGCCCCGAGGGGCGCCATATCCTGGTGGCGCAGACGCCGCCGGACGAAGGAGTCGCAAGTGTCGTCGATTCTCGATGCGGTCGTGGTGGGGGCGGGGCCCAACGGGCTGACGGCCGCCGTCGAACTGGCCCGCCGCGGCCTCTCGGTGGCCGTCTTCGAGGCCGCCGACTCGATCGGCGGGGGAGCGCGGACCGAGGAGCTGACCCTCCCCGGCTTCCGGCACGACCCCTGTTCGGCCGTGCACCCGCTGGGCATCGGCTCGCCCGTCTTCGCCACGATGCCCCTCAAGCGGTACGGGCTGGAGTGGCTGCACGCCCCGCTGCCCATGGCGCACCCCTTCGACGACGGCACCGCCGCGGTCCTGTCCCGCTCCGTCGCCGAGACGGCGGGCTCCTTCGGGCCACGGGACGCGGGCACCTACCGTCGCCTGGTCGCGCCGTTCCTCGGCAAGTGGGACACCCTGGCGCGGGACTTCATGTCGCTGCCGGCCACCGCGCTGCCCCGTGACCCCGTCACGCTCGCCCGCTTCGGGCTGGCCGGGCTGCCGCCCTCCACCTGGCTGCTGCGGCGCTTCCGCGACGAGCCCGCGCGCGCCCTGTTCGCGGGACTCGTGGCGCACGTCAACGCCCCCCTCGGCGGGATCGGCACCGGCGCCGTCGGCCTGGTCTTCGCCCTGGCCGCGCACGCGAACGGCTGGCCGCTGCCGCGCGGCGGCTCCCAGTCCATCTCCGACGCCCTCGCCGCGTACCTGCGCGACCTCGGCGGGAGCGTCCACACGGGCGTCGAGGTCAAACGCCTCGACGAGCTGCCGCCGGCCCGCGCGTACGTCTTCGACACCTCGCCGACGGCGCTCGCGCGCATCGCCCGCCTGGGCAACGCCTACGACGGCTACCGGTACGGTGCCTCCGTCTTCAAGATCGACTACGCGCTCGACGGCCCGGTCCCCTGGACCGCCGAGGAACCGCGCCGGGCCGGCACCGTGCAGATCGGTCCGCGCGGCCGGGACATCGACGCCGCCCTCCAGCTGGCCTCGGGCGGCCGGGCCCCCCGTACGCCGTTCCTCATCACCGCGCAGCCCAGCCTCGTCGACCCCGGCCGGGCGCCCGCCGGCAAGCACGTGTTCTGGGCGTACGGACACGTCCCCGCGCGCTGGGACGGCGACCTCACCGACGCCGTCGAACGCCAGCTGGAGCGCTTCGCACCCGGCTTCCGCGACCTGGTGCTGGCCCGCGCCACGGCCGGACCGCCGCAGCTGGCCGCCAAGAACGCCAACTACGTCGGCGGGGACATCGCCTGCGGCGCCGCCTCCGGACTCCAGCTCCTGCTGCGCCCCAAGCTCAGCCTCTCCCCGTACACGACCGCGCACCCGGCCGTCTTCCTCTGCTCCTCGGCGACCCCGCCGGGCCCGGGGGTGCACGGCATGTCGGGCCACAACGCGGCCAAGGCCGTCTGGCGCCACCTGCGCAAGGGATCCTGAGCGGCGGGCCCGGGCGGGCGGGGCCGCCGCCCGGCCCCGCCCTGCCGCCCGGCCGCCCGTCCGCCCGCGACGCAGAGCCCGCCGGCGACGCCTCGGATAGGGTGAATCGAAGGAATCGGGCCCCCCGGGTGAGGTCGGTGCGTTGGACACTTACCAGTCGACGAGCGAGGTGCCGGAGCAGCCGGCGGCGGCTGTCGGGTACGCGGGTGTGCTCCGCGAGCTGCTGCCCATCGCCCTGTGGCGGGAAGACGCCGACGGGCGGATCGTGGAGTGGTCCCTCGCCGCCCAGGACCTGCTCGGGCACCGCCCCGAGGACATCCTCGGCCGCCCCGGGACCTCCGTACTCGTTCCCGAAGCCAACCGCGGCCTGGCCGACGAGCTGACCCGCCGCGTCCAGGCCGGGGAAACCGTCGTCGGGACCCTGCCCGTGCGCCACCGCGACGGCCACCGCGTGGCGATGGAGATGTGGATCGTCCCCGCCGCCGACCCCCAGGGGCGTACCGGGGCGATGCTGATCGCCGTGGAGACCTCCGAGGTCCTGCACATGCGGGACTCCCTCGCCGCCCTCCAGAGCCTGTTCACCCAGTCGCCCATCGGCCTCGCCACCCTCGGCCCCGACCTGCGGTTCCTGCGGGTCAACGACGCGCTGGCCCGGATGAACGGCGTCTCCGCCGCCGACCACCTGGGCAAACGCCTCACCGAGGTGGTGCCCGGGGTCAACGCCATCGCGCTGGAGGCGACGATGCGCCAGGTGCTCGACAGCGGCACGGCCGTCGTCGACGTCCGCCGCACGGGCCGCACCCCCGCCGACCCGGGACACGACCGGACGTGGTCCTGCTCGTACGCCCCGCTGCTGGACGGCGGCGGGCGGCCCCTGGGCGTGATCGCCTCCCTCATCGACATCACCGAGGGCCAGTGGGCCCAGGCCGAGGCCGGCCGGGCCCGGGGCCGGTTCGCCCTGCTCGCGGAGGCCGGCACGCGCATCGGGACCACACTGGACCTGAAGCAGACCGCCCAGGAGATCGTCGAGGTCCTGGTACCGCAGCTCGCCGACTCGGCCGACGTACAGCTCCTGGAGGCCGTACTCGAACCGGACGACGCCGGCGGCTCCACGCGCGGCGTCCTGCGCCGGCTGGCCGCCCGGTTCCCCGACCCGACGGCCCCCACCGCGAAACTCGCCGCGGGCCAGACCTTCCAGATCCCCCGGGGCACGGTCTACGAGCGGGTCATCGAGGGCGGGCGGGCCATGAACCTCTACCGCTCCGACGTCCCCGCGCTGATCACGGACCCGCGCGCCGAGGCCCTGCGCGCCTACCTCGCGACCCTCGGCTCCGCCCGCCTGATCCCCCTGGTCGCCCGGGGCACCGTGCTCGGCGCCGTCGCCGTCACCCGGGTCCGGGAGCGGGAGCCGTTCGACGACGAGGACTGCGTGCTGGTCGACGAGCTGGTCGCCCGCGCGGCCCTCAACATCGACAACGCCCGGATGTACACCCGCCAGCGGCAGGCCGCCCTGACCCTCCAGCGCAGCCTCACCAACAGCGAGCTGCCCCGGGTCGCCGGTCTGGAGCTCACCGGGCGTTACCTGCCCGCCAGCGACCACGACGTCGGCGGGGACTGGTTCGACGTGATCCGGCTGGCCGGCGGGCGCACCGGTCTGGTCATCGGCGACGTCATGGGCCACGGCATCCACGCGGCGGCCGTCATGGGGCAGCTGCGCACGGCCGTACGCACCCTCGCGCGCCACGAGGTGGCCCCGGCGCGGATGCTCCGGTCGCTCGACGCCGTGGTGGCCGACCTGGGGGAGGACGAGATGGCCACCTGCGTGTACGCCGTCCACGACCCGGTGACCGGGGTGTGCGAGATCGCCCGCGCGGGCCATCCGCCGCCGGCCGTGGTCACCGCGGACGGGACGATCACCTTCCTCGACGGCCCGCCCGGGACCCCGCTGGGCACCGGCGGGCAGGACTTCCGCACCGAGGAGGTGCGGCTGCCCCCGGGCACCCTGCTCGCGCTGTACACCGACGGCCTCATCGAGGCCCGGGACCGCGACCTGGACCAGGGCATGGACCAGCTGGCGCTGGCCCTGGGGGACGTGCGGCAGCCCCTGGAGGAGCTGTGCGACGGAATCCTGGCGGAGCTGCTCCCCGGCGCCCCGCAGGACGACGTGGCGGTGCTGCTGGCGCGCACCCTGCCCGTGTGATTCTGCCCGGGTGCCCGTGACCGTGCCCGTGCGACCGTGAGCGGCGCGGTGTGACCGGTGACCGGTGACCGCCTGCGGTCGGTGACGCGGACGGCCCGGGCGGCGGCCACCACGGCCCGCGTCACCAGGCCAGGTCCTCCAGGGCGTCCAGGTCCAGCGGCGCCGGCGCCGGGGGTTCCGCGCCGCCGGTCAGCGGCAGCTCCGCCCAGATCACCTTGCCGCGCTCGGTGTAGCGGGTGCCCCACCGGTCGGCGTACTGCGCGACGAGGAACAGCCCGCGCCCGCCCTCGTCGGTGGTGGCCGCGTACCGCAGGTGCGGGGAGGTGCTGCTGCCGTCGGAGACCTCGCAGATCAGGCTCCGGTCGCGCAGCAGCCGCACCCGGACGGGCGCGCTCCCGTACCGGATGGCGTTGGTGACCAGCTCGCTGAGGATGAGCTCGGTGGTGAAGGCGATCTCCTCCAGCCCCCAGGCGGTGAGCTGCGCCGACCCCGCGTTGCGCACCCGCGACACGGCCGACGGCTCCCCGGGCACCTCCCACTCGGCGATCCGGCCGGCCTCCAGCCGCCGCGTGTCGGCGATCAGCAGGGCGATGTCGTCGCTCGGCACCGGGAACAGCATCGCGCCGAGCACGTCGGCGCACGCCTGGTCGGGGCTCCGGCCCGGCCGGGACAGGGCCTCGGCGAGCAGGCGCAGCCCGGTGTCGAAGTCCCGGTCGCGGTCCTCGACCAGGCCGTCGGTGAACAGCGCGAGCCGGGTCCCCTCGGGCAGCCGGAGTTCGGTGGCCTCGAAGGGCATGCCGCCGACACCGAGGGGGAGACCGGCCGGCAGCTCGGGGAACTCCACGCGCCCGTCGGGGTGGACCAGGGCGGGCCCGGGGTGACCGGCGCTCGCCATCACGCACCGGCCGGAGACGGGGTCGTAGACGGCGTACAGGCAGGTGGCGCCGGTGACGGCGGCGGGCTCCTCGAGGAACTCCGTCCCGCCGTCGCCTTCGCCGGGTCCGGGTCCGGCGAAGGTTCCGTCGGAGCCGCCGCCGGGGACGTCGGCCGGGCCCGGACGGGTCTCGCTCTGGTCGATCCGGTTGATCAGCTCGTCCAGGTGCCCGAGCAGTTCGTCGGGGGGCAGGTCCAGGGTGGAGAAGTTGTGCACCGCGGTCCGCAGCCGGCCCATCGTGGCCGCCGCGTGCACCCCGTGCCCGACGACGTCCCCGACGACCAGCGCCACCCGGGCCCCGGGCAACGGGATCACGTCGAACCAGTCCCCGCCCACCCCCGCCGTCGCCGGCAGGTAGCGGAAAGCCGCGTCCACGGCCGTCTGGTCGGGCAGCACCCGGGGCAGCAGGCTCCGCTGGAGCGTCACGGCCGTCGCGTGCTCCCGCGTGTAGCGGCGGGCGTTGTCGATGGAGACGGCCGCGCGCGCCCCGAGCTCCTCGGCGAACGACAGGTCCTCCTCGTCGAACGCCTCCGGGGTGTCGGCGGCCCGCCAGAAGTTGGCCATGCCCAGGACCACCCCCCGCGCCTGGAGCGGTACGGAGATCAGCGAATGCAGCCCGTAGTCGAGGGCCACCCGGGTCCCGGCAGGGTCCTGGGCCCGCCACCCCATGGTGGCGTTCAGATCGGCCGCGAGCACCGCGTGCCCGGCGCTCAGCGCCGCCGACATCGGGGCCGTCGACACCACGAAGCGGATGACGTCGCCGACCGGCTGGAGCGGCTGGTCGGTGCGTACACCGGTCATCGCCGCCCGGCGCATCTCGGTGTACACGCCGTCGGCGCGGCCGGGCTCGTCCCCGCGCAGCACCGGCTCCAGCAGCTCCACGGTGACGAAGTCGGCGAAGCGCGGCACGGCCACCTCCGACAGCTCCTCGGCGGTCCGCACCACGTCCAGGGTCGTGCCGATCCGCACCCCGGCGTCGTACAGCAGCTGCAGCCGCTCCCGGGCCACCTCGGCCCGGCCCGAGAGCGCGGCCAGCTCGGTGGTGTCGCGCAGGGTCATGACGCTGCCGGAGGGCCGGCCCGCGTACGGCTCGGTGGGCCGTACGTTGACGGCGAGCAGCCGGTCGCCGGCGAGGTGGACCTCGTCCGTGGCGACCCGTCCGGAGACGAGCAGTTCGGTGGTGCGCGGGTCGAGGCCGAGGCCGGTGACGTGGAGCTGCTCGGAGTCCGCGGGCAGGTTCAGGAGGCGGCGGGCCTCGTCGTTGGCGAGGATCAGCCGGCCGTCGGCGCCGATGATGAGCACGCCCTCGCGCACGGCGTGCAGGACCGCCTCGTGGTGCTCGTTCATCCGGTTCATCTCGGCGGCGCCCAGGCCGTGCGTCTGGCGGCGCAGCCGGCGGCTGACGAGCGCGGCGCTGCCGGTGCCGAGCAGCAGGGCGCAGACGGCGGCGCCCAGGAGCAGCGGGAGCTGGTCCTCGACGACCTCGGAGACGTTCTCCACCTCGATGCCGGTGCTGACCAGGCCCACGACGGCGCCCCGCGCGTCCCGTACGGGCACCACGGCCCGGACCGCGTCGCTGGGCGCTCCCTCGAAGGACTCGGTGAACGACTGCCCGGCGGCGGCGCGCGAGAGGTCGCCGGTGGCGCGCCGGCCGATCAGCTCGGGCCGCGAGTCGGTGTAGCGGATCCCGGAGGTGTCCATGACGGCGATGAAGTCGATCCCCGAGGCCCGGCGGGCGGCCTCGGCCAGCGGCTGGAGCCCGAGCGTCGGGTTCGGCGCCCTCAGTGCCTCGGGCAGGCCGGGAGCGTGCGCGAACGCCTCGGCGGCCGCGAGCGAGCGGTGGCGGGCGTCGCGCTGGCTGTCGAAGCGGGCCTGGACCACCAGGGCCACCGAGGCGGCGGTGATCAGCAGCAGCACGATGACCGCCTGCAGGGCGAAGACCTGACCGGCCACACTGCGCGCGCCCAGGGTCAGGCGCGCGAGCAGCCGCGCACCCCACCCGGTCGGCTGGCGACCCTTACGTCCGGTCATGAGCCATTTCTAACACTGTCGCGGTGGTTTGGCGGTGGCTGCGGGGACACCCGCGGCCGCACGGCACCCGCGCCGGGTCCTCAGGCGGCGCCGGGGCCGCCCCCGTACGGGCCCGCGCGGGCTCCGGCCCGGGAACGGCCGGGGGCCCGGACCCCCGAAGGGGCCCGGGCCCCCGGCCACCGAGCCGGGGACCGGTACGCCGGTCCGCGGAAACCGGGTCCGTCAGAGGATGTCGGCGGCGATGCGCGCCGCGACCCGCTCCAGCAGGGGGCCCGCGTTCGGGATGGACTTGGCCGGGTCGGGCTCCAGGTCCGTCAGCGGGTACGCCCGGCGGATGCCGGCCGCCTCCAGGGCCTCCTGGCTCAGCAGCAGGCGCCCGCAGACCGCGACCACCGGCTTGCCCGCCGCGCGCGCGGCTGCCGCCACGCCCGCCGGGGCCTTGCCGTGCAGGGTCTGCTCGTCCAGTGAGCCTTCGCCGGTGATGACCACCGTGGCCCGCTCCAGCGCCGTAGCGAAGCCCAGCACCTCCAGCATCAGTTCGATACCGGGGCGGAACGTCGCGCCGAGCAGCAGCGCTCCGTAGCCGATGCCACCGGCGCCGCCCGCGCCCGGGAGCACCGCGCACTCGGCGGCCTTCGCGCCGATCGACTTCTCCAGCACCACCGCGAAGTGGGTCAGCGCCGCGTCGAGGGCCGCCACGTCCTGCGCGGAGGCGCCCTTCTGCGGGCCGTAGACCGCGGGCGCGCCCTTGGGGCCCGTCAGCGGGTTGTCCACGTCGCTGGCGAGGACGAAGTCCACGTCGGCGAAGCGCGGGTCCACCCCGGACAGGTCCGCGGAGGCCAGCGAGGCCAGCGCGCCGCCGCCCGGGCCGACCGGTTCGCCGTTCGCATCCAGGAACACCGCGCCCAGCGCGGCCAGCATGCCGGCCCCGCCGTCGGTGGTGGCGCTGCCGCCCACGCCGAAGACGATCGAGCGGGCGCCCGCGTCCAGGGCGGCCTTGAGCAGCTCGCCCGAGCCGTACGTGGTCGCGGTCAGCGCCGCGAAGGTGCCCGCCGGCAGCAGCTGCAGCCCGGAGGCTTCCGCCATCTCGACCACCGCGGTGCCGTCGCGCAGCGCGAAAGCGGCCGTGACCTGGTCACCGAGGGGCCCGGTGACCCGTACCTCCCGGCGTTCGAAACCGGCCGCCACGGCGGCCGCGACCGTACCGTCGCCGCCGTCCGCGACGGGGAGGGTCTCGATCTCCACGCCCGGTACGGCCTTGCGAAGGCCGGCCGTCACCCGCTCCGCGACCTGCACGGCCGTGAGCGAACCCTTGAATTTGTCCGCGGCGATGAGCACGCGCGCGGCCTCAGTTACTGCTCCGTCCGTCACTTGCCATTCCCTTGCTATCGAACAGTGCAGTCGCGCCGCCATGAGCCTATCCGGAGGATCCTCCTATGCCCATGGGTGGCCTGGGCCACACCCGGCGCACCATTGTCCCAAAGAGGTATACAAGCCCACATAGTGGGGCCGTATGAGCGCGGAATCGCTGGAACAGTCACGTCCGGATGTCCCGGGCGGGGCATCCGCCGGCCCGGTGGACGCCGCGCCCGACCGCAGCGTCGTCCCCCGGGGGATCCTGATGGCCGCGGTCGCCGCCGTGCTGCTCGTCGCGGGCGGCCTGAAGTTCGCCACCCGCGGCTGCGGCGCGTCGCCGACTCCAGGGGCCGCGACCGCGAGGACGGAGGCGATGCGGGGTCCCCGGAGGTGTGAACGGACGCGGGCGGTACGGAGGGTGTGGTTCCGACTCTGCCGCGGCCGGCGCGGAGGATGCGGTTCCGCCTCCGCCGCGGGCCGGTGACCGATTGATCCGCAATGGCGCCCTTCGGGAGGGGGCCTCCACCCGCTCGGGCCGCGTGGGTAGGGTGGCGTCGTGACCACCACCGATGACTACGCCACCTACATCGCGAGCCTGCCCCGGGTGCTGGCCGGAGCCGCCGCCCTCTACCGCGACGCGGAGGGCCGGGTGCTGCTCGTCGAGCCCAACTACCGTGCCGGCTGGACCCTTCCGGGCGGCACCATCGAGTCGGACCGCGGTGAGTCGCCGCGTACGGCCGCCCGCCGCGAGAGCGCCGAGGAGATCGGCATCGACGTGCCGCTGGGCCGGCTGCTCGCGGTGGACTGGACCCTCGGCGCGGGCCGCCCGCCGCTCGTCGCGTACGTCTACGACGGCGGGGTGCTGGACGCCGGGCAGCTGGCCTCCGTCACCCTCCAGGAAGAAGAACTCCTCTCCTGGCGGCTGGTCGACCCCGCCGAGCTGACCGCGTACCTGCCCGGATCCCTCGGCCTGCGCACCACGGAGGCCCACCGTGTCCTCCAGTCGGGCGAAGGCGCCGCGGAGCTGGAGAACGGCCTGCGGCCGGCAGCCGGCTAGGACGACCCGGGCCCGCCCGGAGCCCGACGCCCGGAGACGTCATCCGGAGCCCCCGCAGGCCCGCCCGCGCCGCCCGGCGACACCGCGCCCCCTTCGACCAGGACACGATTCAGCAGATGATCACGATGTACGCCTGGCCCAGCACCGCCGACGGCCCGGACGCCCTCCCCATGGTCCACTTCACGACCGACGAACAGGCCGGCGCCGAGGTCACCCCCGAGGGGACGCCGGTCTGGCTGTTCGACTCCGCGATACGCGACGGCGGCTGGGCCCAGTTCACCGACTTCGAGGGCTGGTCCGTCCCCGCCCCCGGATGGCAGGCCCTCTACCGCCGTGAGGACGACTTCCTCGCCGTCACCGGACCGGGCTCCTGCGAGGGCTGGTACGAGGGCGGGCTCGGCGCCGAACCCGACTGGGTCGAGGCGGCCGCCGTCCAGCAGAGCGTGGTCCTGCTCGCCGCCCCCGTCCAGCACCCCTCGCTCTACGCGTACGCCGTGGAGGCGGGCGCCGCCTTCGCCCTGCTGATCCCGCTCGCCGTCGTCTGAGCGGAGCCGGCCGGCCGCCTTTCGTACACTCACGGACATGGCATGCCGCATCAGTGAGCTGGTCCTCGACGCCGCCGACCCCGAGCGGCTCGCCGCGTTCTGGAACGAGGTCCTCGGCTACGTGGAGCTCGGCCGGGAGGACGACGGGAGCATCGAGATCGGCCCGCCCGACGACGGCCCGCGGCCCACCCTCGTCCTCAGCCCCAGCAGCTCCCCGCGACCGGGGAAGCTCCCCCTGCACCTCGACGTCAGCGCCACCGACCGCGACCAGGACGCCGAGCTGGAGAGGCTGCTCGCGCTCGGCGCCCGGCCCGCCGACGTCGGCCAGAGCGGCACCGAGACCTGGCACGTCCTGGCCGACCCGGAGGGCAACGAGTTCTGCCTCCTGCGGACCCGGATCCGACCCGCCTGACGACGCGTCCCGACACCCCCTAGACCAGCCGGCCCGCTCCCGACTCGAAGTCCAGCAGCCGGACCTTGCGCTCCAGACCGCCGCCGTAGCCCGTCATGCCGCCCGAGGCCCCGATCACCCGGTGGCAGGGGACGATGATCCCGATCGGGTTCTTTCCGTTGGCCAGGCCGACCGCGCGGGAGGCGTTCGGCTTGCCGAGCCGGTCCGCCAGCCGCCCGTACGACCAGGTCTCGCCGTAGGGGATGCGGACGAGCTGGTCCCACACGCTGCGCTGGAAGGCGGTGCCCTCCAGCCGGAGCGGCAGGTCGAACGCGGTGAGCTCGCCGGCGAAGTACGCGGCCAGCTGCCGCACCACCTCGGGGAAGGGCTCCTCACCGGCGGCGACCCGCTCACCGAACGACTCCTCCGCCGGCCGGTGCCGCTGCTCCGTCATGTACAGGCCGCTGAGGACGCCGTCCGACGCGACCAGGGTGAGCGGTCCGTACGGGCTGTCGACAACGGTGTGCTGCTTGCCGCTGGTGCTGCTGGGGTTCATGGTCGTACGCGCCTTTCAGGCGGGGAGGTGGTTGACGGGGTGGTCGTCGGTGGCCCACAGGTACTGGACGGCGTAGGCACGCCAGGGCCGCCAGCCGGCCGCCCGGGCGGTCAGCGCCGCCGGGGTGGACGGCAGCCCCAGGCCCCGCGCGGCCCGCCGGACGCCGAGGTCGGAGGCGAGGAACGCGTCCGGGTCGCCGAGCGCCCGCATCGCGATCACCTCGGTGGTCCACGGCCCGAAGCCGGGCAGCGCCGAGAGCCGGGCGCGGGCCGCGTCCCAGTCGCTGTCGATGCCGAGCGGCAGCGAGCCGTCGGCCAGTGCCGCGACCAGGGTGGTGAGCGTGGCACGCCGGCTGCGCGGCAGGGCCAGCGTCTCCGGGTCCAGCCCGGCCAGCGCCTCCGGGGACGGGAAGAGGTGCGTCAGCCCGCCGTGCGGGTCTTCGACGCGTTCGCCGTGCGCGGTCACGAGCCGGGCCGCGTGTGTGCGCGCCGCGGCCGTGGACACCTGCTGCCCGAGCACGGCCCGTACGGCGAACTCCGCCGCGTCGACCGTACGGGGAACCCGGCGCCCCGGAGCCTTGTCCACCAGCGGAGCCAGCAGCGGATCGGAGCGCAACTGCCCGTCCACCGCCTCCGGGTCCGCGTCCAGGTCGAGCATCCAGCGGCAGCGGCTGATCGCGATGGTGAGGTCGCGCAGGTCGGTCAGGGCCAGCCGGCAGGCGATGTGGTCGGGCCGCGGGGCCAGCGCCACCACACCCGTGCCGTACGGCAGGCGCAGGGTGCGCCGGTAGGCCCCGTCGCGCCACTCCTCGACCCCGGGCACCGCGGTCGCGGCGAGGTGTCCGAACAGGTTGTCGGGATTGAGGGGGGCGCGGAACGGCAGCCGCAGGCTGATCGTCCCGGGGAGGCGGGGCTGCGCGTCGGGCCGGCGGCTCGCCTTCGCCGCGCGCTCCCGCAGGTCACTGGGGGAGAGGGCGAAGACCTCGCGCACGGTGTCGTTGAACGTGCGGATCGAGGAGAACCCGGAGGCGAAGGCCACGTCGCCCATGGGGAGTTCGGAGGTCTCGATGAGCAGCCGGGCGGTCTGCGCGCGCTGCGCCCGGGCCAGGGCGAGCGGGCCCGCGCCGAGCTCGGCGTTCAGCTGCCGTTCCACCTGGCGGGTCGAGTAGCCGAGGCGGGTGGCGAGACCGGGCACGCCCTCGCGGTCGACGACCCCGTCCTGGATGAGCCGCATCGCGCGGGCCACGGCATCGGCGCGGGCGTTCCACTCGGGCGACCCCGGGCTGGAATCGGGCCGGCACCGCTTGCAGGCGCGGAAACCGGCCTGCTGGCAGGCGGCGGCACTGGGCAGGAAGGTCATGTTCGCGACCTTGGGCGGTACGGCGGGGCAACTCGGCCGGCAGTAGATCCGGGTGGTCAGGACGGCGGTGAAGAACCATCCGTCGAAGCGGGCGTCCTTCGACCGCACGGCTCTGACGCAGCGCTCGGTGTCGGTGTGCATGAGTCCAGGATCCCCGTACGGGGAGAGGTCGGCTGGCGGTTTTCCGACATCGAGACTACGCGGCCTGGCGGGTCACCGGTCCCGGTGGAGGGCTCCACCGCGCTCCCGCACGCCGCCGCCACGGCAGCCTCCGCGGCCGGTCCGGCTACCGCGGCCGGTCCGGCTACCGCCGCGGCCCGCCCGTGCCCGGGGCCCGCCGCCCCCTGGTCACCCGCCCGCCTGGTCACCCGCCCGCCTGGTCACCCGCCCGCCGGAGCCGGGCCCGCCGCCAGCCGGTGGGCGTCCCGGGCCAGGGTCAGGGCGATCAGGTCGTGCGGGCGCGACAGGGAGCGGGACGTGAGGTGCTCCAGCCGCCGCAGCCGGTTGAACACCGTGTTGCGGTGGCAGTACAGCCGGGTCGCCGCCCGCCCCGCCGAGCCCTCGGCCGCGAGCCAGGCGTCCAGCGTCTCCAGCAGCACCGCCCGGTCCGCCGGGTCCAGCTCCAGGAGCGGGCCCAGCACCGCCTGGACCAGTTCCCCCGCCAGCTCGGGCTGGCGCACCACCAGAGCGGCCGGCAGCCGGTCCGCGAGGCGCACCAGGGTCCGGTCGTCCGGCGCGCACGTGCGCAGTGCCGTCTCCGCCAGCCGCCGCGCCCGGCCCAGCTCCGCCAGGCCCTCCACCACCGGGCTGATCCCGCCCGGGCCCGGGCACCGGTCGGCGAGCTCCCCGTACAACTCGTCGAGCGAGGACTCCCCGAGGGACACCACCGCCAGCTCCAGTTCCGCCCGCATCCGCCAGAACATCCGCATCCCGCCCGCCGCCGCCACCCGGTGCACCGAGTCCCGCCGGTCCACCGGGAGCACGACCACCGCGTACCGCCCCTGCTCCGGCAGGTCCAGGCCGGCCGCCGCGCGCGCCGCGAGGCCCGGCGCCGCGGTGCCCTCCAGCAACGCGTCCAGCAGCGCCTGCACCCGCTCGTCACAGCGCCGCCGCAGCTCCAGCTCACCCGCCCGGTAAGCCTCCGCCGTGGCCGCCGCCTGCTGCTCGATCCCGGCCCACATCGCGCCCGCCGTCCGCGCCAGGACCGGCAGGGCGTCGGGCGTGTCCTCCGTGACGATGTCCAGCAGCGCGTCCCAGGTCAGACGGCCCGCGCGCCGGTACGCGTACAGCAACAGGTCGAGCGGCAGGCCCTGTTCGGCGCGCCTGCGCCCCAGCTCCTGCGCGTACGCCAGGTCCTTGCGCGGGTCGCAGCGGCGCGCGGCGAACGCCTCGATGCCGTACCGCATCGCCTCGGACACCTGCTGCCAGTGCTCGTCGCGCGGCACCGCCAGGTCGAACAGCGGCGAGTGCTTCGCCAGATCGCCGATCAGCCGTTCCGTCAGCGCCGGAACGCGCTCCAGCAGTACCTCGGCCGCCGCCAGCAGTACCGACCATTCCGCTTCCGTGCGCGCCCTGCGTCCGCCCATGGCCGCCGAGGATGTCACCCCCCGGCCGCCGCCGTAAGGGGCCGCGTCGACAGGTCTGTGCCACTGCACAACGCCACCCCGCCCCCGGCTGGTCATCCGCAGCGATTGCGCTTGCGGCCGTGGACGCCCGTCCCGCCCGGTGCTGGTCTGTGCGCCAGCACAACGTCGAAGAAAGGAGGGCATGTGGCTTCGCTCCAAGTGCGCGCTCTGTCCGTCGGCTACGGGCCGGTACGGGCGCTGCGCGACGTGTCGCTCGACGTGCCCGAGGGCGCCGTCGTCGTCGTACTCGGCGGGAACGGCGCGGGAAAGACGACCCTGCTCCGGGCGGTGTCCCGGACGCTGGCCTTCCACCGGGGCGCCGTGACCGGCGGGAGCGTCACCTTCGACGGCAGGGCGCTGGACGGGATCTCCCCGGCCCGCGCGGTGGCCGCCGGGGTGGTGCAGGTCCCCGAGGGGCGGCAGGTGTTCGCCCGGATGACGGTCGCGGACAACCTGCGGGCCGGAGCCCTCGGCTCCCGGGCCGGCTCCCGCGCCGACACCGCCCGCTCGCTGGCCCGCGTCCACGAGCTGTTCCCGGTCCTCGCCGGGCGCTCCCGGCAGCGCGCCGGGCTGCTCTCGGGCGGCGAGCAGCAGATGCTGGCACTGGGCCGGGCACTCATGGCCCGGCCCCGGCTGCTGCTCCTCGACGAGCCCTCGCTGGGGCTCGCGCCGAAGATGGCCGCCACCATCGCCGAGACGATCACCGAGATCAACGCCTCGGGCACCTCGGTGCTCCTGGTGGAGCAGAACGCCGCCCTCGCGCTGCGGCTCGCCTCCCACGCGTACGTCCTGGAGGTCGGCGAGGTCACCCTGTCCGGACCGGCGGCCGAGCTGGCCGCCTCCGACGAGGTCCGCCGCCGTTACCTCGGCATCACGGACGAGGCGGCCCCGCCCCCTGCGGCGACCCGCCCGCTGGCGAGGTGGTCGGCGTGACCGCGCCCGAGACGCCGCAGCAGGCGGGGCCCCCGCCGCTCACCGTCAGCGACGTCACCGTCCGCTTCGCCGGCCTGACCGCCCTCGACGCGGTCTCCTTCACCGTCGAGCCGGGCAGCGTCCACGCCGTCATCGGCCCCAACGGCGCCGGCAAGTCCACCTGCTTCAACGTGCTCTCCGGGGTCTACCGGGCCGCCTCCGGCAGCGTCCGCTTCGGGGACAGCGAACTCACCGGCCTCGCCCCGCACGCGGTCGCCGCCCTCGGCATCGCCCGCACCTTCCAGAACCTGGCGCTGCCCCCGCACACCACGGTCGCCGACAGCCTGCTCCTCGGCCGCCACCGGCTGATGCGGTCCGGTTTCCTCGCCAGCGGCCTGCGGCTGCCGTCCGCCGCCCGCGAGGACCGGCGCCACCGCGAACGGGTCCGCGAGATCGCCGCCTTCGTCGGCCTGGAAGCCGACCTGGCCGCCCCCGCGGGCTCCCTCCCGTACGGCAAACAGAAACTCGTGGAGCTCGCCCGGGCCCTGTGCATGGAGCCCCGGCTGCTGCTCCTGGACGAACCGGTCGCCGGGATGACCGCGGACGAACGGCAGCGCACCGCCGCCGTCGTCGCGGGCGTCCGGGACGGCCTCGGCATATCGATCGTGCTGGTCGAACACGACATGGGGGTGGTGATGCGGCTCGCGGACGCGGTGACCGTACTCGACTTCGGAAAACGGATCGGCGGCGGGACACCCGCCCAGGTGCAGAGCGACCCCGCGGTCGTGCGCGCCTACCTGGGCGAGGAGGAACCGGCCGCGTGACCACCTTCCTGGAACTGCTGCTCGGCGGCCTGTCCATGGGCTCCGTGTACGCGCTGATCGCCCTCGGCTTCGTCATCATCTTCAAGGCCACCGAGGTCGTGAACTTCGCCCACGCCTCCCTCCTTCTCGCCGGCGGGTGGGTGACGGCCGTCCTCCACGACGACATCGGCTTCTGGCCCGCCCTCGTCGTCGGCATCGCCTCGGCCGCCGCGGTCGGCGCCGCGGTGGAGTTCCTCGTGATGCGGCGCTACCGGGGCCAGGACCAGAGCGTCCTGGCCATCGTCACCATCGGCGTGGACATCCTGATCACCACCGACCTCACCCGACGGATCGGTACGGACGTCCTCGCGCTCGGCGACCCGTGGGGCGACGCCGTCGTCCACCTCGGCCCGGTCACCCTCCCGCAGACCCGGATCGCCGCCCTCGTCTCCGCCACCGTCCTGATCGGCGCGTTCCTGCTGGTCTTCCGGTACACCGCCTGGGGGGTCGCCATGCGGGCCGCCGCCGAGAAGCCGGAGACCGCCGCCCTGATGGGCGTCCGGCTGGGCCGGGTCTCCCTCGCCGCCTGGGCGGTCGCCGGGGCCCTGGCCGCCGTGGCCGCGCTCTTCCTGACCGTCTTCCCCACCCCCGGCCTGGAACGGGCCACCTCGCTGGCCGCCCTCAAAGCCTTCCCCGCCGCCATCCTCGGCGGCCTCGACTCCACCACCGGAGCCCTCGCGGGCGGTCTGATCGTCGGCGTCACCGAGGCCATGGCCACCGGGTACCAGAGCCAGCTCGCCTTCCTCGGCCGCGGCATCGGGGATCTCGCCCCGTACCTCGTCATGGTCGCGGTCCTGTTGCTGCGCCCGGCCGGCCTCTTCGGAACGAAGGAGCCCGCCCGTGTCTGAGCACGAGACCGCGGTACCCGGCCCGCAGGGCGCCCCCACCGGCCCGGCCGGGCCCGCGGCCCCCACGACGCCCGCCGCCGCGCCGGGCCCCGGGGCGCCCGCCGGGCCCACCACCACCTCCGGCCGGGTCCCCGCGCAGCCCGGCGGCGGTCGCAGCCGCACGACCGTCCGCGGGCTCCGGCCCCCGGCGGCGCGGTACCGCCTCCGGTACGCCCTGTGTGCCGCGGGGGGAGCCGTGCTGCTGGCCCTGCCGTTCTACCTGGACCGCTTCTGGCTCCAGGCCGGCCTGTTCGCCATCGCCGCCGCCATCGGCGCCATCGGCCTCAACCTGCTCACCGGATCCACCGGGCAGCTGTCCATGGGGCACGCCTTCTTCCTGGCCGTCGGCGCGTACGGCTACTGCGTCCTGGCCGGCGAGGGCGGCCGCTCCGGCGGCCACCAGCTGATCGGGCTGGGCCTGCCGAGCTGGCTCGCCGCCGTCCTCGCCGTCGCCCTCGCGGGCGCCGCCGGGGGCCTCTTCAGCCCCATCGCCGGCCGCCTGCGCGGCGCCTACCTCGGCATCGCCACCCTCGCCCTGATCTTCATCGGCCAGCACGTGCTGTTCAACGCCACCGCCCTCACCGGCGGTTTCAACGGCCGCCCCGTCGAGCCGCTGTCCCTCCTCGGCGTCACCTTCGACGACACCGAGACCGTGATCGCGGCCGTCCCCTTCCAGTCCGCCGAGAAGCTCTGGTACGTGGCCCTCGCCGCGCTCCTGTGCTGCGCCCTGTTCGCCCGCGGCGTCCTGCGCGGCCGCCCCGGCCGGGCCCTGAACGCCATCCGGGACCACAGCATCGCCGCCGGGGTGATGGGCGTGCCCGTGGCCCGCCACCGCGCCGCCGTGTTCGTCCTGTCCTCCATGTACGCCGGCCTCGCCGGGGTCCTGCTCGCCCTGGTCTTCCAGCGGACGGTCCCCGACTACTTCGGCATGGTCCTGTCCCTCGAGTACCTCGCCATGATCGTGATCGGCGGCCTCGGGACCGTCGCCGGCGCCGTCGTCGGCGCGGCCTTCGTCTCCCTGCTGCCCCAGCTGCTCACCCGGTACAGCGACGCCCTGCCCCTGGTCACCGCCCCCGGCAGCGGCGGCGTGTCCCCGGGCGAGGCGTCCCGCTACCTGTACGGCGCGGCCGTCGTCGCGGTGGTCCTGTTCCTCCCCGGCGGCCTGGCCCGCCTGCGCCCCTCCCAGCCCGCACGCCCCCCGAAGGAGCCAGCGTGACCAGAGCCCGTACGACCGCCCGCCCCCGCAAGCGCGCGCGACTCGCACCGGCGGCCCTCGCGGCCGCCCTCGTCCTCACCGGCGCCGCCGGATGCAGCGCAAAGGCGGGCGGCGGCGCCGGTGACAAGCAGGGAGAGGACGGCCTCAAGACCGGCAAGGGCGTCTCCGCCACCGCCATCCGGCTCGGCGCCCTCACCGACATGACCGGCGTCTACGCCTCCCTCGGCAAGAGCGTCACCCAGGCCCAGCAGCTGTGGGTCAAGCAGGCCAACGCCGCCGGCGGCATCTGCGGCCGGCAGCTGGAGCTGACGGTCCGCGACCACGGCTACGACCCGCAGAAGGCACTCGCCGGCTACACGGAGCTGGAGCCCGAGGTGCTCGGCTTCGCCCAGTTCATCGGGTCCCCGTTCGTCGCCGCCGTCGAGGACCGCGTCGACGGCCAGGACAAGGGCCTGGTCATCCCGCAGGCGTGGTCCGCGTCGCTGCTGGGCAGCCCGTACGTCCGCACGGTCGGCGCCACGTACGACATCGAGACGGTCAACCTGATCGGCTACCTCCTCGAACAGAAGCGGATCGCCTCCGGCGACAAGATCGGGCAGGTCTACTTCGAGGGGGACTACGGCGAGAACGCCCTGGCGGGGGCCAAGCACGCGGCCGCGGAGGCCGGGCTGACCGTCGTGGAGCAGAAGATCAAGCCCACCGACAACGACATGTCCGCGCAGGTCGCGGCCCTCAAGCAGGCCGGGGTCAAGGCCGTCGTGATCAGCGCCGGACCCCGGCAGGCGGCCTCGCTCGTCGGCGTCGCCGCGGCCGGTGGCTGGAACGTCCCGGTGGTCGGCAACAACTCCGCGTTCTCGCCCCAGCTGCTCGCCACCCCGGCGGGCGCGGCCCTGCAGAAGGACTACTACGTCGCCGCGTCCACGCTCCCCATCGGCTCCACCGAACCCGGACCGGCGGCCCTCGCCGCGGCCTACAAGGCGGAGTACCCGGGCGCGGCCCTCGACAACGGCGTGGTGGCCGGGTACTCGGCCGCGGGCGTCTACGGAGAGGCGCTGAAGACGGCCTGCGCCGGCAAGGACCTCACCCGGGAGGGCGTCGGCAAGGCGCTGCTGACCCTGAAGACCTACGACGGCGGCTTCGGGATCACGCACGACTTCTCCGACCCGAAGGCCCCCTCGACCCGGCAGAGCGTGATCATGAAGCCGGACGAGAAGACCCCGGGCGGTCTGAAGGTGGTCAAGGAGGCCGGGGTCGTCCCGGCGGCGGAGAAGTACACCCCGGCGGGCTGACCACCCCCGTACCCGTACCTCCCCGGCCGTGTGGCCGGGGAGCCCTCACACACCCCCTCCCGGCCTTCGCAGGGCCCGTACGGGCCCTCCCCGGCCCGTGGCGTCCTCCGCGGCCGGGAGGGGGGGCGGGGGGCGCCTGGGGCGGTGTACGGTCCCGGATCCCCGGCGCCGCGTACGCCGCGCCGGTGGGCCGTACGACAAAAGGGCCCCGGATGCCGTCTGGCATCCGGGGCCCTCTCACACGTCGAGCACAGCGCTACGGCTGGGTGGCCCGCGCCTCGCGGCGGTTGTGCCGGAAGGTGTTGGCCCTCCGGGTGGTCGCGAACAGCGGGATGGTCGCCGCCAGCGCGATCTGCAGGGCGCAGCCCGTCTGGAGCAGCAGCTGGCCGCCCGGGGCGTCGAACGCCCAGGCCGCCAGCAGGCCCATCGCACCGACGATCCAGCTCAGCATCGCCACCGCGAGGACACCCCGCGGCTTGGGGTACTCGACCCGGCTCACCATCAGCCAGGCCACCCCGATGATCGCCAGCAGCGTCGGGACGAACGGCAGCTCCAGCAGCACGATCGAGACGACCGTGAGCGCGCCGAAGGGGCTCGGCATGCCCTGGAACATGCCGTCCTTCAACGTCACACAGCTGAATCTCGCGAGCCTGAGCACCACGGCCAGGAGCACCACGATCGCGGCCAGCGCCGACATCTTCTGGTGCGCGTCGTCGGCGACCATGCCGTAGACGAGCACGAAGTACGCGGGAGCCAGGCCGAAGCTGATCAGGTCGGACAGGTTGTCCAGCTCGGCGCCCATCGGCGAGCTGCGCAGCTTGCGGGCCACGATGCCGTCGAAGAGGTCGAAGACCGCGGCGAGCAGCATCAGTATCACTGCCGTCGCGGCGCTGTGACGGGCCATGCCCGACTCGTTGCTGCCGGTCAGGTGCGGGATGAGGATTCCGGTGGTGGTGAAGTACACCGCCATGAATCCGCACGTCGCGTTGCCGAGGGTGAGGGTGTCCGCTATCGACAGCCGCAGCGAGAGCGGCATGTCGTCTTCGGCGGACTCCTCCTCGGAGGACTCCGGAACCCAGCCGGCGGCGGGAGTCTCAGGGTCAGTCACGGTCAATTCGGGTCACCCCCGCGGTGGTGGCCTGACCGACCTCGACCGCGACCTCGACACCCTCGGGGAGGTAGATGTCGACTCGGGACCCGAAGCGGATCAGACCGATGCGTTCGCCCTGCTCCACCTTGGTACCGGCCGGCAGGTAGGGCACGATGCGACGGGCGACGGCGCCGGCGATCTGCACCATCTCGATGTCGCCGAGCTCGGTGTCGAAGTGCCAGACGACGCGCTCGTTGTTCTCGCTCTCCTTGTTGAACGCCGGAACGAATCCGCCGGGGATGTGCTCCACGGACGTCACCGTGCCCGCGAGGGGCGCCCGGTTGACGTGGACGTTCAGCGGGCTCATGAAGATCGCGACGCGGGTGCGTCCGTCCTTCCACGGCATGATGCTCTGCACCACACCGTCGGCGGGCGAGATGACGCGGCCCTGGGTGATCTCACGCTCGGGGTCGCGGAAGAACCACAGCATGCCCGCCGCGAGCGCGGTGACGGGCACGGCCGCCGCGGCCCAGCGCCCGGACGTGCGAGCCCGGGTGAGGCTGAGCGCCGCGGTGGCGACGGTCGGCAGAAGCCACGGCGATGCTCCGCGCGCGAGGCGTACGCCAAGGAGGCTGTCGCGAGGTGCAGAGGTTTGGCTGTGGGGCATGGATGACCTTCGTAGCGGGTGATTGCCGCGCCGCAAACAGGGGGACGGGACGGCGGCTTTACTGGAATGCTATCGGTTGCGCGCAACAACTGGGCAAGCCAGAAGCCGAGTCGATGGCCGTCGGCCAGTGACCGGTAGTGACTCTTCTGCGACGAACCCATGGACGATTCGCCGCAAAAGGTACT
Organism: Streptomyces sp. NPDC002044; assembly: GCF_040296725.1. Lineage (NCBI taxonomy): Bacteria > Bacillati > Actinomycetota > Actinomycetes > Kitasatosporales > Streptomycetaceae > Streptomyces > Streptomyces sp. NPDC002044. The sequence goes on along the minus strand of NZ_JBEOXU010000030.1, from coordinate 4,978 downwards.
TTCAGCCCTGGAGCCGGTACTCCTCCAGCAGGCGTCGCCCGATGATCATTTTCTGGATCTCGGCGGTACCCTCGCCGATCAGCAGCATCGGAGCCTCGCGGTAGAGGCGCTCGATCTCGTACTCCTTCGAGAAGCCGTAGCCACCGTGGATACGGAAGGCGTCCTCCACGACCTCCTTGCAGTATTCGGAGGCGAGGTACTTCGCCATCCCTGCTTCGAGGTCGTTTCGTTCCCCGGAGTCCTTTTTGCGTGCTGCATTCACCATCATCGCATGGGCGGCTTCGACCTTGGTAGCCATCTCCGCCAGCTTGAACTGGATGGCCTGGTGCTCGGCGATCGCCTTGCCGAAAGTGTGACGTTGCTGGGCATATGACACGCCGAGTTCGAAAGCACGCTGAGCGACGCCACAGCCACGCGCCGCCACATTCACGCGGCCGACCTCGACCCCGTCCATCATTTGGTAAAACCCTCGGCCGGTCTGGCCTCCGAGGACCCGATTGGCCGGAATGCGCAGTCCGTCCATGATGAGCTCGGTCGTGTCGACGCCCTTGTAGCCCATCTTGTCGATCTTGCCCGGGATCGTCAGGCCCGGACGGACCTCACCGAAGCCCGGCTCCTTCTCGACGAGGAACGTCGTCATCGACTTGTGCGGGGCCGTGCCCTCGGGGTGTCCTTCGTCACTCCGGACGAGAACGGCCACCAGAGTGGACGTGCCGCCGTTCGTCAGCCACATCTTCTGGCCGTTCAGGACGTACTCGTCACCGTCCTTCACCGCCTTGGACGTGATGGCCGACACGTCGGAGCCGAGCGCCGGCTCGGACATCGAGAACGCGCCGCGCACCTCGCCCAGCGCCATCCGCGGCAGGAAGTGGTCCTTCTGCTCCTGCGTGCCGTGCTGCTTGAGCATGTACGCCACGATGAAGTGCGTGTTGATGATGCCCGAGACGGACATCCAGCCCCGCGCTATCTCCTCGACGCACAGGGCGTACGTGAGGAGGGACTCACCCAGGCCGCCGTACTCCTCCGGGATCATCAGGCCGAACAGGCCGAGCTCCTTGAGGCCGTCGACGATGTCCTGCGGGTACTCGTCGCGGTGCTCCAGCTGCGTCGCGACCGGGATGATCTCCTTGTCGACGAACTCCCGGACGGTCTTGAGGATCTCCCGCTGGACGTCCGTGAGCCCGGCGGTCTGGGCGAGTCGGGCCATGGCTACTTCACCTGTTCCTTCAGCGTGGGGCGGCCGGGCTGCTCGCCGCCGCGCTCCTTGATGTACGTCTCGGTCGGGACCATCACCTTGCGCCGGAAGACGCAGACGAGGGTGCCGTCCTGCTTGTAGCCCTTGGTCTCCACGTAGACGATGCCGCGGTCGTTCTTCGACTTCGACGGGGTCTTGTCGAGGACCGTGGTCTCGCCGTAGAGCGTGTCGCCGTGGAAGGTCGGTGCCACGTGGCGCAGCGACTCGATCTCCAGGTTGGCGATGGCCTTGCCGGAGACGTCCGGGACGGACATGCCCAGCAGCAGCGAGTAGATGTAATTCCCGACGACCACGTTCTTGCCGAAGTCGGTGGTGTTCTCGGCGTAGTTGCTGTCCATGTGGAGCGGGTGGTGGTTCATGGTCAGCAGACAGAAGAGGTGGTCGTCGTACTCGGTGACGGTCTTTCCGGGCCAGTGCTTGTAGACCGCCCCGACCTCGAATTCTTCGTACGTGCGTCCGAACTGCATCGGGATCAGGGCCTTTCTAGTTGACGGGGATCTCGAACTTGGTGGTGCGCTCCATGCCCGCCGCGCGGCCCTTGCCCGCGATGACCAGGGCCATCTTGCGGCTGGCCTCGTCGATCATCTCGTCGCCGAGCATCGCCGAGCCCTTCTTGCCGCCGGCCTCGGAGGTGCACCAGTCGTACGCGTCGAGGATCAGCTCGGCGTGGTCGTAGTCCTCCTGCGAGGGGGAGAAGACCTCGTTCGCCGCGTCGACCTGGCCGGGGTGCAGCACCCACTTGCCGTCGAATCCCAGCGCCGCCGCCCGGCCCGCCACCTCGCGGTAGGCGTCCACGTCGCGGATCTGGAGGAAGGGGCCGTCGATCGCCTGGAGGTTGTGCGTACGGGCCGCCATCAGGATGCGCATCAGGATGTAGTGGTAGGCGTCCGCGCCGTATCCGGGCGGCTGCATGCCCACGACCAGCGTCTTCATGTTGATCGAGGCCATGAAGTCGGCCGGGCCGAAGATGATCGTCTCCAGCCGGGGGGAGGCGGCGGCGATCTCGTCGACGTTCACCAGGCCCTTGGCGTTCTCGATCTGCGCCTCGATGCCGATCTTGCCGACCTCGAAGCCCATCGTCTTCTCGATCTGGGTCAGGAGCAGGTCCAGGGCCACGATCTGCTGGGCGTCCTGGACCTTCGGCAGCATGATGCAGTCGAGGTTCTGGCCCGCGCCCTCGACGACGGTGATCACGTCGCGGTACGTCCAGTGGGTGGTCCAGTCGTTGACGCGCACGACCCGGGTCTTGCCCGTCCAGTCGCCGTTGTTCAGCGCGTCCACGATCGTGTGGCGGGCGCCCTCCTTGGCGAGCGGCGCGCAGGCGTCCTCCAGGTCCAGGAAGACCTGGTCGGCCGGCAGGCCCTGGGCCTTCTCCAGGAAGCGCGGGTTCGACCCCGGGACCGCGAGGCAGGAGCGGCGCGGGCGGAGACGGTTCACCGGGTGGATCGGCGTGGTCATGCGGGGACCTCCGTGCTTGCAACGATGTCGGTGCTGATGAGGGGCTCGAGCTTGTTGGCCTTGCGGATCTCGTCGACGATACGTCCGATGATCTCCGTGATGCCGAAGTCCTTCGGCGTGAACACGGCGGCGACTCCGGCCGCCTTCAGCGTCACGGCGTCGGCGTTCGGAATGATGCCTCCGACGATGACGGGGATGTCACCCGCCCCCGCCGCGCGGAGCCGTTCCAGGACATCCGGGACGAGCGCGCAGTGCGAGCCGGACAGGATGGACAGTCCCACGCAGTGGACGTCCTCCGCCAGCGCCGCCGAGGAGATCTCCTCGGGTGTCAGCCGGATGCCCTGGTAGACCACCTCGAAGCCCGCGTCGCGGGCCCGGACGGCGATCTGCTCGGCGCCGTTGGAGTGCCCGTCCAGTCCCGGCTTGCCCACCAGCAGGCGCAGCCGGCCCGCGCCGAGCTCGTCGGCCGTACGGGAGACCTTCTCGCGGACGAGGGCCATCGGCGTGCCCGCCTCGGCGGTGACCGCCACCGGGGCCGAGGAGACCCCGGTCGGCGCGCGGAACTCTCCGAACACCTCGCGCAGGGCGATCGACCACTCGCCGGTGGTGACGCCGGCGCGGGCGCACTCCAGGGTGGCCTCCATCAGGTTCTCGGTGCCGGCCGCGGCGTCCTTCAGCCGGTCCAGGGCCTGGCGGACCGTCGGGAAGACGAACGGGTCGCCGTTGCCCTGCCGGTCCGAGGACTCCTGGCGCTCGGCCCGCCAGCGCCCGATCCGCTCGACGATCTGGGCCTCCACGGCCCCGTCGACGGTCATGATGGCGCCGTCCAGGTCGGAGGTGAGCGGGTTCTCCTCCGTCTGCCGGAAGCAGTTGACCCCGACGATCTTGTCCTCGCCGGCCTCGATCCGGGCCCGCCGCTCGGCGTGCGAGGAGACCAGCTGGGACTTCAGGTAGCCGGACTCGACGGCCGCCATCGCGCCGCCCATCTCCTGGATCCGGTCGATCTCGGACAGGCACTCGGCGACCAGGGACTCGACCTTCGCCTCGATGACGTGCGATCCCTCGAAGATGTCCTCGTACTCCAGCAGGTCGCTCTCGTGCGCCAGGACCTGCTGGATGCGCAGCGACCACTGCTGGTCCCACGGCCGGGGCAGCCCCAGCGCCTCGTTCCAGGCGGGCAGCTGCACGGCGCGGGCGCGGGCGTCCTTGGAGAGGGTGACGGCCAGCATCTCCAGCACGATGCGCTGGACGTTGTTCTCCGGCTGGGCCTCGGTCAGGCCGAGGGAGTTGACCTGGACGCCGTACCGGAAGCGGCGCTGCTTGTCGTTCTCGATGCCGTAGCGCTCGCGGGTGATCTTGTCCCAGATGCGGCCGAAGGCGCGCATCTTGCACATCTCCTCGATGAAGCGGACGCCCGCGTTCACGAAGAAGGAGATCCGGGCGACGACCTCGCCGAACCGCTCCTCGGGCACCTGGCCCGAATCGCGCACCGAGTCCAGCACGGCGATGGCCGTGGACATCGCGTACGAGATCTCCTGGACCGGGGTGGCCCCGGCCTCCTGCAGGTGGTAGCTGCAGATGTTGATCGGGTTCCACTTCGGGATGTGGTTGACCGTGTAAGCGATCATGTCCGTCGTCAGGCGGAGGGACGGTCCCGGCGGGAAGACGTGCGTCCCGCGCGAGAGGTACTCCTTGACGATGTCGTTCTGGGTGGTGCCCTGGAGCTGGGAGATGTCCGCTCCCTGCTCCTCGGCGGCCACCTGGTAGAGCGCCAGCAGCCACATGGCGGTGGCGTTGATCGTCATCGAGGTGTTCATCTGCTCCAGGGGGATGTCCTGGAACAGCCGCCGCATGTCGCCCAGATGGGAGACCGGGACCCCGACCCGGCCCACCTCGCCGCGGGCGAGGATGTGGTCCGGGTCGTAGCCGGTCTGCGTCGGCAGGTCGAACGCGACCGACAGGCCGGTCTGGCCCTTGGCGAGGTTGCGGCGGTAGAGCTCATTGGACGCCTCGGCCGTGGAGTGGCCGGCGTACGTCCGCATGAGCCACGGACGGTCCTTCTGGCGCTCTGTCATCTCAGGCTGTCCCTTTGGCCTTTGAGGCGTCTCAGACGTTGCGGAAGCGGTTGATGGCGTCGAGGTGCGTCGCGCGCATCTCGTGGTCGCGCACGCCCAGGCCCTCTTCGGGGGCCAGGGCGAGGACGCCGACCTTGCCCTGGTGGAGGTTGCGGTGGACGTCGTAGGCGGCCTGGCCGGTCTCTTCCAG